>NZ_JBSFET010000002.1:0-249907 GCF_053594575.1 Streptomyces sp. NPDC001880 | reverse complement strand
AGCCGGAGTTCCTCGATCTGGTGGCACAGCGGCTGAAGCCGGGCGCGCCCCTGCAGGGGCCTCGCGCCGTTTCCCGTGCCAGGGGCCTCGCATCCTTACCCGTACGAGGACCCCGAAACCCGGGTCGCGGCCAGTGGCCGGACGGCAAGGTCCCATAGGGCCAGACGGCGTGCTGGTCGGTCACAGTAGGCTTCGGCGCGAGAGCCGGAGCCCCTGGACCGATGGGGACACACCTGCCGAGGAGCGCCCCGCATGAGCCTGACCCTGAGGACCATCAGCCGAGAGCAGCATCTGGCATACATCCAGAGTCTGCCTGCGGCGAGTCACATGCAGGTCCCGGCATGGGCGGATGTGAAGGCGGAGTGGCGCTCGGAGAGCCTCGGCTGGTTCGACAAGAGCGGACAGCTCGTCGGCGCCGGCCTGGTGCTCTACCGGCAGTTGCCCAAGATCAAGCGGTATCTCGCCTATCTGCCCGAGGGCCCGGTCATCAACTGGTTCGCCCCGAACCTGGACGACTGGCTGCGGCCGATGCTGGCGCATCTCAAGCAGCAGGGCGCCTTCTCGGTGAAGATGGGCCCGCCGGTCATCATCCGTCGCTGGGACGCGGCCGCCATCAAGTCGGGCATCCAGGACCCGGAAGTGAAGCGTCTGCGCGATGTCGAGGCCACCCACATCGAGCCGCGCGCCTTCGAAGTGGCGGACCGGCTGAGGAAGATGGGATGGCAGCAGGGCGAGGACGGCGGCGCCGGTTTCGGTGACGTACAGCCGCGCTACGTCTTCCAGGTGCCGCTGGCGAACCGTTCCCTCGAAGACGTCCACAAGGGCTTCAACCAGCTGTGGCGACGCAACATCAAGAAGGCCGAGAAGGCCGGCGTCGAAGTCGTCCAGGGCAGCTACGCCGAGCTCGACGAGTGGCAGCGGCTGTACGAGATCACGGCGGAGCGCGACCACTTCCGGCCGCGTCCGCTGGGCTACTTCCAGCGCATGTGGACGGCCCTCAACACCGAGGACCCCAACCGGATGCGGCTGTACTTCGCCCGGCACGAGGGCGAGAACGTCGCGGCCGCGACCATGCTGATCGTCGGCGGGCACGTCTGGTACTCGTACGGCGCGTCCGCCAACCACAAGCGCGAGGTCCGTCCCTCGAACGCGATGCAGTGGCGGATGCTCCGCGACGCGTACGCCATGGGGGCCACCGTCTACGACCTGCGCGGCATCTCCGACTCGCTGGACGAGGCCGACCACCTCTTCGGTCTGATCCAGTTCAAGGTCGGCACCGGCGGGCAGGCGGCCGAGTACCTCGGCGAGTGGGACTTCCCGCTCAACAAGCTGCTGCACAAGGCTCTCGACATCTACATGTCGCGCCGCTGATACGCGTCGTCCGATACGCGTCGTCCCGGTGACGAAACCGGCTTCATTGGTTTCAATGGGGACTTCGGCTCCACACACCTCCCACACAGCAGCCACCAGAAGGGTTCCGGACCGGCCATGGCGCTCTCCCTCTACGTCGACACCGCGCGCTGGCGGGCGCACCAGAAATCCGTCCTCGACCAGTTCCCCGGCCTCGTCCCGGTCTGCAAGGGCAACGGATACGGCTTCGGTCACGAGCGGCTGGCCGACGAGGCCATCCGCTTCGGCTCCGACATGCTCGCCGTCGGCACCACCTACGAGGCGGCCCTCATCAAGGACTGGTTCAGCGGCGACCTGCTGGTCCTCACCCCGTTCCGCCGGGGTGAGGAACCGGTGCCGCTGCCCGACCGTGTCATCCGGTCCGTCTCCTCCGTGGACGGCGTGCACGCCCTGGTGGGCGCACGCGTCGTCATCGAGTGCATGAGCTCGATGAAGCGCCACGGTGTCAAGGAGGAGGAGCTCGGGCAGTTGCACGCGGCCATCGAGGACGTACGGCTCGAAGGCTTTGCCCTGCACCTTCCGCTGGACCGCACGGACGGCTCGGACGCGGTCGAGGAAGTCATCGGCTGGATGGACCGGCTGCGTGCGGCCCGGCTGCCGCTGCACACCATGTTCGTCAGCCATCTGCGCGCCGAGGAGCTGGGCCGGCTCCAGCAGCAGTTCCCGCAGACCCGTTTCCGCGCCCGCATCGGTACCCGGCTGTGGCTCGGTGACCATGAGGCGACGGAGTACCGGGGCTCCGTTCTGGACGTCACGCGTGTCGTCAAGGGTGACCGTTTCGGCTACCGGCAGCAGAAGGCCACCTCGGACGGCTGGCTGGTGGTCGTCGCCGGCGGTACCTCGCACGGCGTGGGCCTGGAGGCCCCGAAGGCCCTGCACGGTGTGATGCCGCGCGCCAAGGGGGTCGCCCGCGCGGGCCTGGCCACCGTCAACCGCAACCTGTCGCCGTTCGTCTGGGCGGGCAAGCAGCGCTGGTTCGCCGAGCCGCCGCACATGCAGGTGTCGATCCTGTTCGTCCCGTCGGACGCCCAGGAGCCGAAGGTCGGCGACGAGCTGGTGGCCCACTTGCGCCACACGACCACTCAGTTCGACCGCCTCGTCGACCACTAGGGATCAGGCCGGATCGGGCAGTGGGGTCCGGTGTGTGCGATCGCAAGGCGGAGGAGGGAGGCGGATGGGGTCTCCCCTGCTCGAGCGGAGCCGAGAGCTCGGGGAAGGGCCGTGGCGACCGACCACAACGCGGCGGGCGGGCGTTCCGGACCCCGCAAGCCCGGCCGGATCCGAACGAAAGGCCTTGGCACGCCGACCGCCAAGGCGGCGCCGGGTCTCTCCGGACGGGAGCAACCCGGCCCTCAGCCGGCGGCCGGTCCGTGCCCCGCGCCCCACTCCACCCGCGGCCCTTCCACCGCGGGGTGGGCGTGGCGCGGCGGATGCGCCGCCCGCCCCAGCACGAACACGTCCGGGGCCCCGTCGAGCACCCCGCCGGACGGATCGTCCGACCCGTCGCGCCGTACGACGTCCCGCTCCGGCATGAGAATGTCCCGTACGACCAGGGCACAGAAGTACAGCGTGCCCAGCAGATGCAGGGCGATCGCCAGCTGGTACCCCTCCGTGGGCAGGCCCTGGTGCTTGTCGCCGCTGGTCGTGTACGCGAGGTACATCCAGATCCCCAGGAAGTACATGACCTCGCACGCCTGCCAGATCAGGAAGTCGCGCCAGCGCGGCCTGGCCAGGGCCGCCAGGGGGATCAGCCACAGCACGTACTGCGGCGAGTAGACCTTGTTGACGAGGATGAACGCGGCGACAACCAGAAAGGCTAGCTGCGCGAAGCGCGGCCTGCGCGGTGCCATCAGCGTCAGCGCGGCGATACCCGCGCACAGCAGGGCCATCAGCAGTTCGGACACGTGGTTGACGGTCGATGTCTCGATGGGCATACCGGTGCGCTGGGTGATGATCAGCCAGAAGGAGCCGAAGTCGATGCCCCGTTCCTCGCTGAACGTGTAGAACTTGCTCCAGCCCTCGGGCGCGAAAATCATCACCGGCAGGTTCACCACCAGCCAGGAGCCTGCCGCCCCGAGCATCGCCAGGCCGAACTCCCGCCATTTGCCCGCCCGCCAGCACAGCACGAGAAGGGGCCCCAGCAGGAACAGAGGATAGAGCTTGGCGGCCGTGGCGAGCCCGATGAGGATGCCGAACGCCAGCGCTCGTCCCCGGGACCACATGAGCATCGCCGCGGCCGTCAGCGCGCCGGCCAGCAGGTCCCAGTTGATCGTGGCGGTGAGCGCGAAGGCCGGTGCGAGGGCGACGAGCAGCCCGTCCCAGGGGCGGCGCCGGTGCGTGCGTGCGACACAGACGGCGATGATCACGGCGCAGATCATCAGCATGCCCGCGTTGACCATCCAGTACATCTGCTCGCGGTGCTGGATGGAGCCGCCGGGCGTCAGCCAGGCGGCGACCTGCATGAACACACCCGTCAGAACGGGGTACTCCAGGTACTGCATGTCGCCGGGCAGCCGGTCGAAGTACGGCACGAGGCCGTCGGAGAATCCACGTGCGGCGAAGAGATGCGGAATGTCCGAGTAACAGGCATGCGTGTACTGCGAACCCGCGCCCTTGAACCACGCCCAGTTGTAGCAGGGCAGCTTCTGCACCATGCCCAGCGCGAACATCCCGATGGCCACCAGCGCGACGACGCCCACGGGGGTGAGTGCCGTGCTGCCGAGCCGTGTCCAGCGCCCCGACCGGCCGCCGATCAACTCGCTGCCGGCCGCGGCGACCTCGTCCTGGTGCGTGGGCCGCACGACGGACCGTTCCTGGTGCTGGTGCACGCTCGTGTCTTCTGCGCTTGGCATGCCGCTCATCCTGCCGTACGGGGCTATGGAAACTACGAGGGCCGCCGCACCCTGTGGTGCGGCGGCCCTCATGACCGGGGTCGGCCCGCCAGGCCGTGCGGATTCTATCCGGCCGGTCCGCCGAAGAATCCGCCGTTGCCGTTCCCGCCGTTGCCGTTCCCGCCGTTGCCGTTCCCGTTCCCTCCGGTCGGTGGCTCGGCGGTCGTCGACGGACTGCTGCCACCACCGGTGCCTCCGCCGTTCGCGCCGGAGCTGGTCCCGCCGTTGTTGTGCTGGCAGTCCCAGTCCCACGTACCGCAGGTCTCGGTGGGAGAACCGCTCGACGACGGGCTCGTGGACATCGAAGGCGACTCGGTCACCGTTGCGGAGGGCGACGGCGTCGTCGTCGCGGTGGGCGTCGGCCTGGGGCTCTGCGCACCGCCGCCGTAGACCTTGTCACCGATCGGCCCGGGCTCCGGGAACGTCAGTGCAGGCTTCCCCTTCAGCGCACCCGCCATGTAGTCGTGCCAGATCTGGGCCGGGAACGACGCACCGTGGATCGTCTGCTCGCCACCCGTCCCGTACATCTTCTCGAACTTGCGGTTCTTGTTCGTCGCATCGTCGTCGAGCCGGTACATGCTGATGGCCGTGGACAACTGCGGCGTGTAGCCGACGAACCAGGCCGACTTGTTGTCGTCCGTCGTACCGGTCTTGCCCGCCACCTCCCGGCCGGGGAGCTGCGCGGGGGTACCGGTCCCCTTGTCGACGACGTTCTTCAGGACGTCGGTGACGTTGTCGGCGATCGCGGCATCGAAGGCGCGCTTGCGAGCGTCCTTGTGCCGGTAGATCAACTCGCCCTCGTGCTTCACCTCGGAGACCGAGTAGGGCTCGCGCTGCATACCGCTGTCGGCGAAGGTCGCGTACGCACCGGCCATGCGGATCGCGCTGGGCGAGGACGTACCGATGGAGAACGAAGGCACATGCGAATCAGCCATGTTGCTGTCGTCCTTGAGCCCCGCGGCGATGGCGATGTCCTTCACCTTGTCGGTGCCGACATCCATGCCGAGCTGGACGTACGGGGAGTTGGCGGACCACTGCATCGCCTCGCGAAGGGTGATGTTGCCCCGCGACTCATGGCCGTCGTTGGCCTGCAGCCACTCCTTGCCGTTCTCGTCGGTCCAGATCTCGCCGTTGTACTTCTTGATCTTCAGCTTGTCATCGGCGTTGTAGATGCTGAGCGGCGAGACCTGCGTTCGCTCCGACAGGCCCTGGTCCTCCCCGAGCGCGGGGTCCCGCTTGCCGTACTCCATCGCCGCCGCCAGCACGAACGGCTTGAAGGTCGAACCGACCTGCGCACCGGTGGGGTCGGCGTTGTTGGTGAAGTGCTTGGTCGCGTCCTGACCGCCGTAGATCGCCACGATGGCCCCGGTCTTGGGATCCACCGACGCGCCGCCGAACTGGACGTGGGTGTCCGTCTCCGGCCGCTGCTTCGGCTTGATCTTGCTGTCGTAGACCTTCTGGACAGCGTCGTTGAGCTCCTGGACCTTCTTCTTGTTGAAGGTGGTGTGGATCTGGTAGCCGCCCTGGGCCAGCATGTCCGCCGTGACGCCGTCGGTGTTGTTGTTGAGGAAGTAGTTCTTGGCCAGGTCGACCAGGTAACCGGTCTGACCGCCCAGCTGGGCGTTCTTCTTCGGCGGGAGGGGCATCGGGAACTTGGTGTACTTGGCCCGCTCCGCCTTCGAGAGGCGCCCGTCCTTCACCTCTTCGTTGAGGATCCACTCCCAGCGCTCTATGGCCCGCTTGGTGTTCAGCTCCCGCGTCGCCTGCTTGGGGTCGACCTCAGGGGCACCCGCCGGGTCGTAGTAGGACGCACCCTTGAGCAGCGTGGCCAGGAACGCGCACTCGCTCGGGTTCAGCTTGATGGCGTCCTTGCCGTAGTACGTACGGGCCGCCGCCTGGATCCCCGAAGCACCTCGTCCGTAGTACGAGACGTTGAGGTAGTCGGTGATGATCTCGTTCTTTTTCATCTTGTTGGTGACCTTGAGCGTGATGAAGAGTTCCTGGAACTTCCGGCTCAAGGTCTGTTCCTGCGACAGACGCGAGTTCTTCACATACTGCTGGGTGATCGTCGAACCACCCTGGGTCTCACCACCGGTGGCCATGTTGAACAGGGCCCGGGCGATACCCATGGGGTCGATGCCCCTGTCGTGCTCGAAGGTCTTGTTCTCGGCGGAGATGACGGCGTCACGCATCTCTTGGGGAATCTGCGCGTAGGTGATGAGCTGGCGGTTCACCTCACCACCAGTGGCGACCATCTGCGAGCCGTCGTCCCAGAGGTAGACGTTGTTCTGCGCCTTCGCGGCCTTCTGCACGTCGGGCAGGCCGACCGTCGCGTACGCGATGCCGCCAACGCCCATGAGCAGGCCGAAGAAGCCGATGCAGAGGCCGGTGACCACTTTCCACGACGGCATCCAGCGCCGCAGGCCGTACTTCCCGGCGCGCGGGTAGTCGATGAAGCGCTTCTTGGCAGGGCGCTGGCCCGCGCGGCCACGTCCCCTGCCGGGCCCCTCGTGACCGCCGTCGCCGCCACTGCGGCGGCGTCCACCGCCACCGCCGCCGCGGCCCGCGCCGCCGCGCTGGGCGGCTCGCCTGGCCGCCGCGCGTCCGCCGTACGGACTGTCCCCACCTTCCGAATCAGAAGGTGATTCGGAAGTTACTCCACGTGACGGTGCCGCGCGGCGTCCTGAGGACTGCTGGGCAGCTCGTCTGGCCGCTGCACGCCCGCCACCTTGCGGTTGCGACGTTTTGCGACGGTGCTCGCTCATCGAACGACTACTCCTCGGGCAGGCGAGAGCGCCTGGAAGCGGCAGTTGAGATCCGGTCCCCCGAATTACGGACCAGCCCTGCGACAGGCTCGTCCGCCATGCGTCCGGCTGCTCCGCGAAGACTGACGCGCGCGGGCGTCACGCGGTTCCCGGTGGTCTGCATGCCGCACAGACTACGCACGGTCAAAACCCTCCTAGGACCGAACTTCACCTCAAACAACGCAAGTCGGTGCCTACGAATTCACGATGTGACGCCGTTCACGATGCCCCCTCTTGTCGCATCGCGGTGACCGATCTATCGTCGTGATGTATCGAGTCGATACATCAGCTCGGTACATCAGCTCGGTACAGGGCTCCGCAGGAGCACTCGTACGTACTCGGACGCGCTCGGAGAAGGAGGAGGCGAAGTTGAGCAGACGCTCCGGCATCCTCGAATTCGCCGTTCTCGGCCTGCTCCGCGAGTCCCCGATGCACGGCTACGAGCTGCGCAAGCGCCTCAACACCTCGTTGGGGATCTTCCGCGCCTTCAGCTACGGCACCCTCTACCCCTGCCTCAAGACGCTGGTCGCCAACGGCTGGTTGATCGAGGAGCCGGGGGCCGCCCCTGCCGACCTTCCGCCCACCACCGGCCGTGCCGTCGCCCCCGCCTCGTCGCTGGCCGGGCGCCGCGCCAAGATCGTGTACCGGCTGACGGCGGAAGGTAAGGAGCACTTCGAGGAGTTGCTCTCGCACACCGGCCCCGACTCCTGGGAGGACGAGCACTTCGCGGCCCGTTTCGCCTTCTTCGGGCAGACGGAGCACGAGGTGCGGATGCGAGTGCTGGAGGGCCGGCGCAGTCGGCTGGAGGAGCGGCTGGAGAAGATGCGGGCCTCTCTGGCCCGCACCCGCGAGCGCCTCGACGACTACACACTTGAGCTGCAGCGACACGGCATGGAGTCCGTGGAGCGCGAAGTGCGCTGGCTGAACGAGCTCATCGAGAGCGAGCGGTCGGGACGGGATCAGCGACGGTCCTCGCCCGGGAGCGAAGCTCAGCAGAACACAGCAGGAGAGACGGGCGGCCTGCCCCGGCGCCGGGGTGACACCCCGCCGGATCCGTCCGACGACACCGCAAAGTGAGGTCCCCGCAGATCCGCGGGGCCTTCGGGAACATCCAAAACACACAGGGAGCAACCGGAATGGGTTCGGTTCGCGTAGCCATCGTCGGCGTGGGCAACTGCGCCGCCTCGCTGGTCCAGGGCGTCGAGTACTACAAGGATGCCGATCCGGCCGGCAAGGTGCCCGGTCTGATGCACGTCCAGTTCGGCGACTACCACGTGCGGGACGTCGAGTTCGTCGCCGCCTTCGACGTCGACACGAAGAAGGTCGGCCTCGACCTCGCGGACGCCATCGGCGCCAGCGAGAACAACACCATCAAGCTCTGCGACGTGCCGACCTCCGGTGTCACCGTCCAGCGCGGCCACACCCACGACGGTCTCGGCAAGTACTACCGCCAGACCATCGAGGAGTCGGCCGAGGCCCCGGTCGACGTCGTCCAGGTCCTCAAGGACCGCGAGGTCGACGTTCTCGTCTGCTACCTGCCCGTCGGCTCCGAGGTCGCTGCGAAGTTCTACGCGCAGTGCGCCATCGACGCCAAGGTCGCGTTCGTCAACGCTCTGCCGGTCTTCATCGCCGGCACCAAGGAGTGGGCGGACAAGTTCACCGAGGCCGGTGTCCCGATCGTCGGCGACGACATCAAGTCGCAGGTCGGCGCCACCATCACGCACCGTGTGATGGCGAAGCTCTTCGAGGACCGGGGCGTCATCCTGGACCGCACGATGCAGCTGAACGTCGGCGGCAACATGGACTTCAAGAACATGCTCGAGCGCGAGCGCCTGGAGTCCAAGAAGATCTCCAAGACGCAGGCCGTCACCTCCCAGATCCGGGACCGTGAGCTCGGCGAGAACAACGTCCACATCGGCCCGTCGGACTATGTCGCGTGGCTGGACGACCGCAAGTGGGCGTACGTGCGCCTTGAGGGCCGCGCCTTCGGTGACGTTCCGCTGAACCTGGAGTACAAGCTCGAGGTCTGGGACTCCCCGAACTCCGCCGGTGTCATCATCGACGCCCTCCGCGCCGCGAAGATCGCCAAGGACCGCGGCATCGGTGGCCCGATCCTCTCCGCGTCCTCGTACTTCATGAAGTCCCCGCCGGTCCAGTACTTCGACGACGAGGCCCGCGAGAACGTCGAGAAGTTCATCCGCGGCGAGGTCGCCAACTGACGCAGCCGGACACGGCACGTCCACACGGCCGGGTGCGGAGCGACAACGTTCCTCCCTTTCCGCACTGTTGAGGGTCCCCGGGCAATCTGCCCGGGGACCCTCAACGTATGTGACCCTTGATCACATGGCCGTCGTGGGTGATCTGCGCGTTCTTCTACGCCTTCGGAACTTCCGTCGTCTGCTGGCCGTACGACTTCTCTCCCAGTCGGCCGACGGTGTCTTCCAGGTGGCGCTGGCGGCCCACGTCGTCTTCTCACCGGAGAAGCAGGCTTCGGCAGGGGCCATCGCCTCCGCGATGGCGGTGCTGCTGCTGCCCTACTCGCTCATCGGCCCCTTTGCCGGCGTCCTGCTGGACCGCTGGCCGCGCCGCCAGGTCTTTCTCTACGGGAACCTGCTGCGCGCCGCGCTCGCCGGCTGCACGGCGCTCCTCATCCTCGGCTCCGTACCCGACTGGCTCTTCTACGCCTCGGCGCTGTGCGTCACCGGGGTCAACCGCTTCGTCCTGGCCGGCCTATCGGCCGCGCTGCCGCGTGTTGTCGACAGCGACCGGCTGGTGCTGGCCAACTCGCTCTCACCGACCGCCGGGACACTCGCGGCCACGGCGGGCGGCGGCCTCGCCTTCGTCGTACGGCTACTGCTCGCGGACTCCGATGCCGCGGTGGTCCTGCTGGGCGCGGTGCTCTATCTCGCTTCGGCGCTGGCCTCTCTGACCCTTGCCACCGGACTTCTGGGGCCGGATCGGGACGGAGACCGGGTCGAGCTGAGAAAGGCCCTGGCCACCACCGCACGGGGACTGGTCGAAGGGTTGCGCCATCTGGCCGAGCGGAGGCGGGCCACCCGGGTTCTGGCCGTCATGACCGTGATGCGCTTCTGCTACGGAGCGCTGACCGTGATGGTGCTGATGCTGTGCCGGTACGCCTGGACCGACAGCGAATCCGAAGGTCTGGCCCTCCTCGGACTGGCTGTGGTGGTCTCCGGTGCGGGGTTCTTCGCCGCGGCCGTGCTGACGCCCTGGGCGGTGGGGCTGCTCGGCCGGTTCCGCTGGATGGCGGTGTGCGCGGCAGGTGCCGCCACCCTCGAACCCGCACTGGGGCTGTGGTTCGTCCCCGCACCGATGCTGGTCGCGGCGTTCGTTCTCGGGCTGGTCACCCAGGGAGCGAAGATCACGACCGACACAGTGGTACAGACTGCGGTGGAGGACTCCTTCCGCGGCCGGGTCTTCTCCCTGTACGACGTGCTGTTCAACGTCGCTTTTGTGGGAGCCGCCGCAGTCTCCGCCCTGATGCTGCCTCCCGACGGGCGATCGGTCGCGGTGGTGATCGGTGTGGCAGTTCTCTATGCGGTCGTCGCAGTGCTGATGTTCCGGTGGGAGCGCACCGAAGAGGCTCGCTAGTGCCGCTGCAGGCAACGTTTACCCGTCAAGGAGCGGCGTCCGGGGCGCGCTCTCGGCATGCCGGACGGAAGCCCTCGTACTGGACCGGACTTGAGCTTTCGTCCGATGCGGCGAGAGTGCGTGCCGGGCGTCGCGACGGGGCGAACGCTGCCTGCCGCGGCACTGGCCTCCCGGGCACCGCAGAGCGAAGGGCGCTGTTTCACGTGAAACAGCGCCCTTCGTCGGGGCGGAGCGAGGAACGGGGGCATGTTTCACGTGAAACATGCCCCCGTTCCTCATGTCGCAGGCCGGCCTCCAGCAGCCTCAGCCCTGCGCGGCCCACCACTCCTTGAGCTTCTTGACCGCCATGCCGTGCTCCATCGGGCCGTGCTCCAGGCGCAGCTCCAGCAGGAACGCGTACGCCTTGCCGATCACTGGCCCGGGACCGATACCCAGGATCTTCATGATCTCGTTGCCGTCCAGGTCGGGGCGGATGGCATCCAGCTCCTCCTGTTCCTGCAACTGCGCAATGCGCTCCTCAAGCCCGTCGTAGGTCCGCGAGAGGGCGGCGGCCTTGCGCTTGTTCCGCGTGGTGCAGTCCGAGCGGGTCAGTTTGTGCAGCCGCTCCAGCAGGGGGCCGGCGTCACGCACGTAACGCCGGACCGCGGAGTCCGTCCACTCACCGTCGCCGTAGCCGTGGAAGCGCAGATGAAGCTCCACCAGCTTCGAGACGTCCTTGACCATGTCGTTGGAGTACTTGAGCGCGGTCATCCTCTTCTTGACCATCTTGGCGCCCACCACTTCATGGTGATGGAACGAGACGCGCCCGTCCTTCTCGAAGCGTCGTGTCCTCGGCTTCCCGATGTCATGGAGGAGAGCGGCAAGGCGCAGAACCAGATCGGGACCGTCCTGCTCCAGGTCGATCGCCTGCTCCAGGACGGTCAGCGAATGCTCGTAGACGTCCTTGTGACGGTGATGCTCGTCACTTTCCAGGCGCAGCGCGGGAAGCTCCGGCAGTACCTGCTGCGCCAGCCCGGTGCCGACGAGCAGCGCCAGACCCTTGCGGGGGTGGGTGGAGAGCAGCAGCTTGTTGAGTTCCTCCCTGACCCGCTCTGCGGAGACGATCTCGATGCGTCCGGCCATCTCTGTCATCGCGGAGACCACATCGGGAGCGACATCGAAGTCCAGCTGAGCCGCGAACCGGGCGGCGCGCAGCATGCGCAGCGGATCGTCGGAGAACGACTCCTCGGGGGTTCCGGGGGTGCGCAGAACGCGCTCCGCCAGGTCCTTCAGACCACCGTGCGGATCGATGAATTCCTTCTGCGGAAGTGCGACGGCCATCGCGTTGACCGTGAAGTCACGGCGGACGAGATCTTCCTCGATGGAGTCGCCGTAGGACACCTCGGGCTTGCGCGAGGTCCTGTCGTACGCCTCCGACCTGTAGGTGGTGACTTCGATCTGGTAGCCGTCCTTCTGGGCGCCCACGGTGCCGAAGGCGATCCCGACCTCCCACACCGAGTCGGCCCACGGCCGGACGATCTTCAGTACGGCCTCGGGGCGGGCGTCGGTCGTGAAGTCCAGGTCGTTCCCGAGCCGACCGAGAAGCGCGTCCCGGACCGAGCCGCCGACCAGAGCGAGACTGAACCCGGCATCCTGGAAACGGCGAGCGAGGTCGTCGGCGACCGGGGACACCCGCAGCAGTTCGCTGACTGCGCGGTGCTGCACCTGGGTCAGGGCACGGGAGCTGTCTTCATTGGCGTTCGACACAACAGAAAAGGGTACGTGCCCGGACCGGCCCGGTCGCCCTGGTTTCGTCCCGCCCTGCAAGACTCTTCCGATCATGTAGCGAGCTCCCCAGCACTTGGCACCCGCGCACATCGTTACCATGCGTGGACGCAACAACCGACAACCATCGACACCAGCTGACGACGACGAGGGACGGGTAAGCGCGTGGCCGAGGCGGCAGACATTCAGGAGATCGGTCCCTCTCCTGCCCGCCGGTGGCTGCGGCGCACAGCCACCCTGCTCATCGGGGCGCCGCTCGTCGCGGCGCTGCTGTCCGGACCGACCGCATCCGCGGCGCAGACCGACGGGACCGGCAAGGCCCCCACCGGGGACGGAACGGTCGACGTGTCCCTGAACAGCCTGGCTCCGAGCGCGCCGGTCAAGGGGGACACCCTGACCATTTCCGGCACCGTGACCAACCGGGGCAAGGACACGGTCACGGGGGCCACGGTCGACCTGCGGGTGGGCCCGGAGCTCCGCAGCCGGACGGAGATCGACGCCGCCGCCAAGCGCACCGACTATGTGCAGGGCAGCGATCCCGCCCCGCTCGGCGGCAAGTACACGGTGAAGTTCGCGAAGCTCCCCTCCGGGATCAGCCAGGACTTCACGCTGTCCGTCCCGGTCGGCAAACTGGGGCTCGGCGACGACGGCGTATACCAGCTCGGTGTCTCGCTGTCCGGGCAGACCTCCCGGGCCCAGTACGACCAGGTGCTGGGGATCGAACGCACCTTCCTGCCCTGGCAGGAAGAGGAGCGTGACACCAGGACGAAGGTCACCTATCTCTGGCCGCTGATCGCACCGGCCCATGTCACCGCCGAGACGGGCACCGACGACCAGCAGACACCGGTATTCGCGGACGACGAGCTGGCAGCCGAGCTGGCGCCGGGCGGACGGCTCGAACAGCTGGTCTCACTGGGCAGCCAGCTGCCGGTGACCTGGGTGATCGACCCGGAGCTGCTGGCCAGTGTCGATGCGATGACCGGGAACTACCGCGTCAAGTCCGGCGACACCACCGTCGCCGGGAAGAACCAGGACATCGCCAAGAAGTGGCTCACCTCGCTCGAGGCCGCGGTCTCGGACGGGAAGGTGGTCGCGCTGCCGTTCGCCGACCCCGATCTGGCATCCATCGCGCACCGCGGCAAAACCGTCTCCGGCACTCTCAGCCACCTTCAGACCGCTACCGAAGCGGCCGGGACGACGGTGCAGACCATTCTCCATGTGAAGCCGTCGACCGACTTCGCCTGGCCCGTCGACGGGGCGATCGACCCGTCGATCGTCGATGTCGCCACCTCGGCCGGGGCCCACAAGGTGATCGCCCGCAGCGACAGCCTCCAGGAGACCGGCAATCTGCAGTACACGCCGACCGCTGCCCGGCCGATCGGCGGCGGCACCACCGCGGTCGTCGCCGACGCCCGGCTCTCCACGGCCTTCCAGGGCGACATGTCGAAGGCGGAGGACTCCACCCTCGCCGTACAGAAGTTCCTCGCTCTGACTCTCGCCCTGACCGAACAGGACACGGACATCGAGCGGAGCATCGTCGTCGCTCCGCAGCGAATGCCCACCGCGACCCAGGCTCAGTCGATGGCCAGTGCCCTGCACGGACTCGACGACGAACGCTGGACACAGCCTCTCGGGCTGGTGGAAGCGGCCGCCGCGAAGCCCGACGCGAACGCGACGACCAGCGTCCCCAAGGCCTCCCAGTACCCGAAGAAGCTCCGCAAGCAGGAGCTGCCCACTCAGGCTTTCCAGGACATCAAGTCCACCCAGTCCTCGCTGAACAACTTCCAGGTCATCCTGACCCAGCCCGAGCGGGTGGTGACCCCCTTCGGCAATGCGCTCAACCGGTCCATGTCGACGTCGTGGCGCGGCAGGCCGCTGGAGGCCCAGCAGTACCGGGACTCGGTCCGCAGCTATCTGCAGGACCTCGTCGGCGAGGTCCAGCTCATCTCGAAGTCGGACGTCACCCTGTCCGGCCGCAGCGCCACGATCCCGGTGACGGTGCAGAACAGGCTGCTGCAGGGCGTGGACCATCTCGTCCTCCGGCTGAAGTCGGAGAACGCGACACGTCTCAAGCTGGACGACGGCGGGGCCGTGGCGGAGCAGCCGGTCCAGATCGGCGCCGGCCACAGCCAGTCCGTGAAGTTCGACGCGTCGGCCAACGTCAACGGCCAGGCGCAGATGACGGCGCAGCTCTACACGGAGGACGGCACGCCGTACGGCGGAGAGATGACCTTCACGGTGAAGGTCTCCGAGCTCACGCCGACCGTGCTGCTGGTCATCGCCGGCGGGCTGCTGCTTCTGGTCCTCGCGGGCATCAGGATGTACACCCACCGCAAGCGCACCAACGCGGGCGGCGCCAACGGGGACGACGGCGGTGAACCCGAGCAGCCGAGTGACCCGACTCCGGACACCGGTCCGGAAAACGGGGAGCCGTCGGCCCCGGGTGAGAAAGTGGAACGTTGAGCGATGTCTGTCGTGGCCGGTCGGCCGGGGACGATGAGGTGGGGTTTCGATGAACGCACCGTACGACGGTGACCGCGGTCAGGGTGCGGGCGGAGCCGTGCCTTCCGGCGGGCCTCCGATGCCCCCAGGGCCTGGCCAGGTCCCGCAGATGCCCGATCCGTACCTGCAGGACGCCTACGACCGCGATCCCTACCGCGCCCAGGATCTGTCCGTCCAGGACCCGGTGGCCGAGGCGCTGTACGACCGTGCCGCGCACCCGCCGCCGCCCGCGGGCACCTACCAGCAGCCGCAACCGCTCTACCAGCAGCCACCCGCTGCCCAGTACCCGCCCGATCCCCGCATCTGGGCGCAGACCCCGCCCCCCGAGCCCGACGGCCCGTCGCGGCATCTGCCGTACGGCGACCGTCAGGGAACCACGCAGTTCGTCGGGGTGGACGACCTCGTCAGTTCGTCGTCCCGGGACGACGGGCAGCCGGATGCCTTCGCACACCTCCTCCGGGACCAGGAGGGCCCGGCCGGGGCCGCCCCCGTACCTCAGGAGCCCGAGCCGGCCCCGGCACCCGCGCCGCCCAAGGCAGGCGGCCGGGCCTCCGGGCTGCTGAAGTCCAGCGCGCTGATGGCGGCGGGCACGCTCGTGTCCCGCCTCACCGGATTCGTCCGCAGCCTCGTGATCACCGCCGCGCTCGGTGCCACGCTGCTCGGCGACAGCTTCACCATCGCCTACACCCTGCCCACGATGATCTACATCCTCACCGTGGGCGGCGGCCTGAACTCGGTCTTCGTGCCCCAGCTCGTCCGTTCCATGAAGGACGACGAGGACGGCGGCGAGGCCTACGCCAACCGGCTGCTGACTCTCGTCATGGTCGCGCTCGGTGTGATCGTCGCGATCGCGGTCTTCGCCGCTCCATGGCTGATTCACATGATGTCGCCGACGATCGCCAACGACACGGCGGCCAACAGCGTCGCCGTGACCTTCGCCCGGTACTGCCTGCCGACCATCTTCTTCATGGGCGTGCACGTCGTGATGGGCCAGATCCTCAACGCCCGCGGCAAGTTCGGCGCGATGATGTGGACCCCGGTCCTCAACAACATCGTGATGATCTTCACGTTCGGCATGTTCATCTGGGTCTACGGCACGTCCGCCGAGTCCCAGATGGGCGTCGAGACCATTCCGCCGGAGGGCGTCCGGCTCCTGGGTATCGGCACGCTGCTCGGCCTGGTCGTGCAGGCCCTGGCCATGATCCCGTACCTGCGCGAGGCCGGCTTCCGTTTCCGCCCGCGCTTCGACTGGAAGGGACACGGGCTCGGCAAAACGATCAAGCTGGCCAAGTGGACCGTCTTGTTCGTCCTGGCCAACCAGGCGGGGGTGCTCGTCGTCACACAGCTCGCAACCTCTGCGGGCAAACTGTCCGGCAAGGACGGCACCGGCTTCCTCGCCTACTCCAATGCCCAGCTCATCTGGGGCATGCCCCAGGCGATCATCACCGTGTCGGTCATGGCGGCCCTGCTGCCCCGCATCTCCCGTGCCGCCCACGACGACGACCCGGGCGCCGTCCGCGACGACATCTCCCAGGGACTGCGGAACTCGGCCGTGGCGATCGTGCCGGTAGCCTTCATGTTCCTCGCCCTCGGCCTGCCGATGTGCACCCTCCTGTACGCCTCCGCAGGCACCGAAGCGGCCCGGTCCATGGGATTCATCCTCATGGCCTTCGGGCTCGGTCTGATCCCGTACTCCGTGCAGTACGTGGTGCTGCGAGGCTTCTACGCGTACGAGGACACCCGCACGCCCTTCTACAACACGGTCATCGTCGCCGCGGTCAACGCGGCCGCCTCGGCCCTCTGCTACGTGATCCTGCCGGCCGAGTGGGTCGTGGTCGGCATGGCCGCCTCGTACGGCCTCGCCTACGCCGTCGGCGTGGGCGTCGCCTGGCGACGGCTGCGCAACCGCCTGGGCGGAGATCTGGACGGTGCCCATGTCGTACGCACCTACGCCCGGCTCTGCCTGGCCGCGGTCCCGGCGGCGGTGCTCGGCGGCGGAGTGGGCTTCGCCGTCCTCAAGGGCCTCGGCGAGGGCGCCTTCGGTTCGCTCATCGCTCTGATCTGCGGTGGGGCCGTGCTGCTGGGCGTCTTCTTCGTCGCCGCCAAGAGGATGCGGATCGAGGAGATCAACGGCATGGTCGGCATGGTCCGAGGGCGCCTCGGTCGCTGACGAACAGCAGCCGCACAACCATCACTGCCCCTTGCGTGTCGTGCATAGCGCCGGAGTGTGGGCACAATTGGCGTGACTGTGCAGAGCTGGCTGGCATCGCGCAACGGATGGGGAGGCAGGAACGACGGTGGCGGAACGTAGCACGGCTGCCGTCGACGTGGCCGACAACAGCGGTGATGAACCGCTGGCCGCCAAGGCGGACGAGGCCACGACCGACGGAACAGCGGAAGCTCAGGACACCACAGGCACGAAGCCGCAGGACACGGATGGTGAACGCATCGGTCCCGAGGCCACTCTGCCGACCCCTGATCTGCACAGCGGGCACAAACTTGCCAGACGCTACCGGCTCGAGGAGTGCGTCACCCGTCTGGACGGCTTCAGCAGCTGGCGCGCAGTCGACGAGAAGCTGCGCCGCGCGGTCGGCGTCCATCTTCTTCCGGCCGACCACCCGCGTGCCCGCTCCGTGCTGGCCGCCGCCCGCTCCTCCGCACTGCTCGGTGACCCACGCTTCGTGCAGGTCCTCGACGCGGTGGAGGAGGACGACCTCGTCTACGTCGTCCACGAATGGCTTCCCGACGCCACCGAGCTCACCTCCCTGCTGGCCTCCGGGCCGATGGAGGCGCACGACGCGTACCAGCTCGTCAGCCAGGTCTCCCAGGCCATGGCGGCAGCGCACCGAGAGGGCCTCGCGCATCTGAGGCTCACTCCGGGGGCGGTGCTGCGCAGCTCGACCGGGCAGTACAGAATCCGCGGCCTCGCGGTGAACGCCGCCCTGCGCGGCATCACCTCCGACGGCCCCCAGCGGGCGGACACCGAGGCGATCGGCGCCCTGCTCTACGCCGCGCTGACCCAGCGCTGGCCGTACGAGAACGACGCGTACGGCCTGCCCGGGCTACCCAAGGGCGTGGGGCTGATCGCCCCCGACCAGGTGCGGGCCGGCGTCCACCGCGGCCTCTCCGAGCTCGCCATGCGCGCGCTGGCCAACGACGGTGCCACCGCCTCCCGGCAGGAGCAGCCGTGCACCACGCCGGACGAGCTGGCCAAGGCCGTCGCCGCGATGCCCCGCATCCGTCCTCCGGAGCCCGCCTTCACGGCGCCGCCCGAGTACCAGCGCACGACCTACCAGCAGGGTTCCTACGGGCGTCCGCCGACCGGGCCCGCCGCCACGCAGCCCACGATCGCCGTACCCCCCTCACCGCTCCAGACCCGCACCGGCAAGGCCCTCAAGTGGGCCGTTTCCGCACTGCTCATCGCCGCGCTGGGCCTTGGCAGCTGGCAGCTGGCCGAGACGCTGCTCGACCACCGCAACGACCCGGGTGGCCCCGGCAGCACACAGACCAACCCGAAAAACGGTGACGAAGGCAAGAAGGAGCCCACGGGCCAACTGCTCACGGTCAAGGACGCGGTCGAGTACTTTCCGGATGGAAAGGCACAGCACCCCGACGACGTCCACCTGACGTATGACGGCGACAGCACGACGTACTGGCGGTCCAAGAGCTTCATAGACGGTCCCAAATTGGCTCCCTTCAAACAGGGCGTCGGCATCGTGTATGAACTCCATTCTGCTCAGTTCATTTCGTCAGCCTCCGTAAAACTTCAATTCGGTGGCGATCACACCACCGCCTCGCTCTACGCGGCCGACTCTCTCAACTCATCAACGCCGCTGACGTCGATGAAGAAAATCGCAACGACCGAGACGATCGGCACAGAAGCGAAACTGCAAACGAAGAACCCGGTAAAGACCCGGTTCGTTCTCGTATGGCTTACCGACATGCCAAATTCACCCGCCGATCAGTACAGTGGAGCAGGCTACAAACAAGCCATCACCGATGTGAAATTCATGGGCTGACTACCGGGTCATCACACTCGAACCCCCTATTCGTCGATGCCGCACATTCTCCATAAACCCAAACCTCGAGCGGGCGGCGCCGCAAGCCCCTCAGCCCCCAGAAACACATGGTGTCGCCATAAATCATCCGCAAGAGATGATCTGCCTCGGAGAAGCGAGCAAACCGCTTCCCAGGGCGTTCTCCGAGAGACCAGAGGCGGTGACGGTCACAGATAGGCCATATCCTGCCCGTCGAATACGAAGCCAACTACCGAACTCACGAAACCCCAGGTCAAAAACATAATCTGAGATCTCTACCGAACCCGGGGCGGTTCACGGGCAGCAGGTGTCGGGTTATCTCCTGCAGGATTTCGGCGAGGGCTGTGGCCAGGCGGTCAGGGGAAAAGGCCGCCTGCGCGGTGACCTGGCGGCGGGCGATGCGGAGGCTGCGGATGAAGGAGATCCGGTCGGCGTCGAGTTGGGTGACGTCCGCGGTGTCGTGCATCAGGCTGCGAATGGCGTAGTGGACCAGCAGGTGGCCCCAGACTTCGTGCTCCACGCCGTCGGGCGAGCGGGAGCGCAGGACCTGGGCGGGACCGCGCTGGTGGGTCTTCAGCTCGTCCAGCGTGGTCTCGATCTCCCACCGCTCGTGGTAGAAGGCGGCCGGGGCGGCCTCGGGGTCGAGGTTCGTGGCGATCAGCGGGTAGGGGACAGCCTGTTCGGGAAAACCTGTGCCGTGAAGTGCGTACTCGACGACCCGCACGGGCGTGGGGTATGCGCGCTTACGGTCCTTCGCGACGACGATCTCCGACAGGTAGGAGTTGTCGGGAAGTTCCGCGCGCGCCGACAGGATCTGATGCGAGCGAATCCGCCACAGCAGGTCCGCGCCGCCGGCCGAGCCCGCCCGCCACCGCTCCACCCCGGTGAACCAAAGGTCGGCCAGCAACAGATCCCCCTCGCCGAGATGACCGAACAGCCCACGAGCCAGGGCCGGTTCGGAGGACGACAGCGGCACCAGGGCGGCGGTGATGGCGTGGGTGCCGCACTCGGCCAGCGCCACCATCCGCACCTGCGGATACGCGCGCCGCTCGGTGCGATGGGTCTTCGGCCGCCCGAAGTGCGCGGCATGCAGCTCGCTGCACGGCACATCGAAGACCGTGCCGTAGACCGCCACCAGCCCACCACCGCCCATACCGGGCACCTCGGGTCTCCTCGGTCGCCAACGGCTGGGCAACCTCGGCGAACAGCGCCTTCAAAGGCTCCGGCCCCAGCTTCACCCGCGCCCGCGAGATCGCCGCCGTACTCGGCACCTGCCACGAGCCCGATCAGCGCTTCGCCCAGGTCAGACCCTGCGTGAGCAGCCGCGCGACCTCCTCATGGCCCTGCCCCGAGAACAGGGCACATCGCCAGCACGAAATAGACCACCACCCGCGGCGTCAGCAGCCGAGTGCGCAGGCCAGAACGGCCGCACTCAGCGACCCCCCGGTCCACCAGATCCGGCGAAAACGTGCGTGTCAGCAGTCATTGGTATTGTGTTCAGCCTCGATATCGGCACCGATTTCCAAGCCTTGGACGACCCACTTCGCGAAAGCCCGAGGTTAAGGTACTTTTAGGCATTTAGGGGTACCGCGTGGTTGCTGAATCCTTAAAACCCGACTCTAGCGACTCAGACCTCCTCGCTCGCCATGTGGCCGGCGAACCGGACGCCTTCGGTGAGCTTGTACGGCGCCACCGCGACCGGCTGTGGGCCGTGGCGATACGGACCCTGGGCGACCGAGAGGAAGCCGCGGACGCCGTCCAGGACGCGCTTGTCTCCGCCTTCCGGGCCGCCCACACCTTCCGCGGCCAGTCCGCCGTCACCACTTGGCTGCACCGCATCACCGTCAACGCCTGCCTTGATCGGGTCCGCAAAGCGGCCACCCGTAGAAGCGCGCCGGTCGACGACACCGAACGGTTCGAGCAACTCCTCGAACCGCATGAATCCGCCGAGGCACCGGCGGAGCGCCAAGACCTCCACCGTGAGCTCCTGGCCGCACTCGCCACTCTCCCCGCCGAGCAACGGGCCGCACTCGTCCTCGTGGACATGCAGGGTTACCCCGTGGCCGAGGCGGCACGCATCCTCGACGTACCGACAGGCACCGTGAAGAGCCGCTGTGCGCGAGGGCGGGCCCGGCTGGCCCCTCTGCTCACTCACCTCCGCAGTGAGGTCGCGGGAACCGACGGGACAGCCACGAAAAGGAACCGGACGCCGCACGCATCCGTCCCAGCGGCATCGGGGCCGAGAGACGCAAGCACAAGCGATCCCGCTGCAGTGAAGGGCGGAGGTGGGCGCACATGACATCAACGACCGACACGACCCAGCATCCGGAAGTCACGGAGATCTCCGACCTGACGGAGGGGCTGCTCCCACCGTCACGCGCGGCAGAGGTGCGCGACCATGTGGACGGCTGCGAACTCTGCGATGAGGTCCATGCCTCTCTGACAGAGATCCGCGAACTGCTCGGCACCGTACCCATACCGCAGCGCATGCCGGACGATGTGGTGGACCGCATCGATGCCGCCCTCGCCACCGAAACGGCTCTCGTTGCCACGACACCACATGACTCGGTGCCCGATTCACCGAACCCGGCACATGTTTCACGTGAAACAGAACCGCCGACCACCCAGAAGCCGGGCGCCGAGCCCAGCCCCTCGGACCGTCCCGCCGGGCGTCCCCGGGCGACCACCGGCCCCGGCCGCCGCCCGGCCCGGCGCCGCCGCCGCACGGCCGTGCTCGGAGCTGCTCTCGGCGCAGCCGTGGTCGGCGTGAGCGTCCTCATCCTGCAGAGCGTCCAGCCGTCCCAGGATTCCGCGAGCCTCAAGGCGGCGGACCACAGGGCCGGCTCCGCGGAGGGCGGCGGCTCGGACTTCTCGGAGTCCACGCTCGAAGGCCAGGTACAAAAGCTGCTCACGAGCACGGGTGCAAAGCCGTCGAGGTCGACAGATGGGGCGGGGGCCGAGAAACAGGCTCCGTCCGTCGAGTCGCATTCGACACCGAAGAGCACCTCGGCCGGGTCCGAGTCGCCCCAGGCGCCACTGCGCGCACCCAGCGTGTCCGTTCCGCCCTGTGTCGAGCAGGGCACCGGCCGCAACGCCGCCGCCCTCGCAGTGGAAGAGGGCACGTACGAGGGCACGGACGCCTTCCTCGTCGTTCTGCCGCACCCGTCCGACGCGACCCGCGTACAGGCGTACGTCGTCGACGCGGCCTGCGTCCGGGAAAGCCCCTCGGGCAAGGGGGAACTCCTGCTGACCCGCACCTACGCGCGCCCCTGAGCACCACGCCGGACGCCGCCCCGGCACGGCGGGGAATGCATCCCCCGTAGGATCCGTTGGGTGGGGTGAGAGTCGTTGAACCGGCTCCCCAGTAGGCGTGGACAGTAGGCAGTCTGCAGAGACGAGGAAGAAACCCGTGAGCGACGTCCGTAATGTGATCATCATCGGCTCCGGCCCCGCGGGCTACACGGCCGCCCTTTACACCGCACGCGCCTCTCTGAAGCCGCTGGTGTTCGAGGGTGCCGTCACCGCCGGTGGCGCGCTGATGAACACCACCGACGTGGAGAACTTCCCGGGCTTCCAGGACGGGATCATGGGCCCCGAGCTCATGGACAACATGCGCGCCCAGGCCGAACGCTTCGGTGCCGAACTCGTCCCCGACGATGTCATCTCCGTGGACCTCGCCGGAGACATCAAGACGGTCACCGACACGGCCGGCACGGTACACCGCGCCAAGGCCGTCATCGTGACGACCGGCTCCCAGCACCGCAAGCTCGGCCTGCCGAACGAGGACGCCCTCTCCGGACGCGGCGTCTCCTGGTGCGCCACCTGTGACGGCTTCTTCTTCAAGGACCAGGACATCGCCGTGGTCGGCGGCGGCGACACCGCGATGGAAGAGGCGACCTTCCTCTCCCGCTTCGCCAAGTCGGTCACCATCGTCCATCGTCGCGACACGCTGCGCGCGTCCAAGGCGATGCAGGAGCGTGCCTTCGCCGACCCGAAGATCAAGTTCGCCTGGGACAGCGAGGTCGCCGAGGTGCACGGCGACCAGAAGCTGTCCGGTCTGACCCTTCGGAACACCAAGACCGGCGAGACGTCCGAGCTCGCCGTGACCGGCCTGTTCATCGCGGTGGGCCACGACCCTCGCACCGAGCTCTTCAAGGGCCAGCTCGACCTCGACGACGAGGGCTACCTCAAGGTCGATGCCCCCTCGACGCGTACCAACCTGACCGGTGTCTTCGGCGCCGGTGATGTCGTCGACCACACCTACCGGCAGGCCATCACCGCTGCCGGTACCGGCTGCTCGGCCGCACTCGACGCCGAGCGCTTCCTCGCCGCGCTCGCCGACGACGAGAAGGCCGCTGCGGCCGCCGTCTGACTCACGCCTCTCACCCCACACACCCCAAGAAGTTAAGGAGGTCGCCGTGGCCGGCGCCCTGAAGAACGTGACCGACGACTCCTTCGACGAGGTCGTCCTGAAGAGCGAGAAGCCCGTGCTGGTGGACTTCTGGGCCGCCTGGTGCGGCCCGTGCCGTCAGATCGCCCCGTCGCTGGAGGCCATCGCTGCCGAGCACGGCGACCAGATCGAGATCGTCAAGCTCAACATCGACGAAAACCCGGCCACGGCCGCCAAGTATGGCGTCATGTCCATCCCGACCCTGAACGTCTACAAGGGCGGCGCAGTCGCGAAGACCATCGTCGGCGCCAAGCCGAAGGCCGCGATCCTCCGCGACCTCGACGACTTCCTCGGCTGAGTAGGACCACAGCTCGTTGTTTCACGTGAAACGGGCCCATCCCTGGGGGATGGGCCCGTTTCACGTTCTGATGGACTCCCGGATCACAACGGCCTCAGCGCCGGTTCCTTCTGCACCGCCCCCAGCAGCCGGTCCAGTGCCAGTTCGACGTCTTCCTTCCAGGACAGCGTCGTACGCAGTTCCAGTCTCAGCCGCGGATGAACGGGATGCGGTCGTACGGTCTTGAAGCCGACCGCCAGCAGATGATCTGCAGGAAGCACACAGGCTGGCTCCTTCCACCGGGCATCACCGAACGCCTCGATCGCTTTGAACCCCCGGCGCAGCAGATCCTTGGCAACCGTCTGCACCATGACCCGGCCCAGCCCCTGCCCCCGGTAGCCCGGCACTATCCAGGCCGTCATCAGCTGGACGGCGTCGGGGGAGACAGGGCTGGTGGGAAACGCGGTCGAACGCGGCACATAGGCCGGCGGCGCATAGAGAACGAAACCCACCGGCACATCGTCGACATAGACCACCCGGCCGCACGACCCCCACTCCAGGAGAACGGCCGAGATCCAGGCCTCCTTCTCCAGTCCGGGTCTCCCCGCCTTCACCGCAGCTTCCCCGCTGACCGGATCAAGCTCCCAGAACACACACGAGCGGCAGTGTCTGGGGAGATCGGAAAGATTGTCCAGGGTGAGCGGTACGAGCCGACGCCCCATGAAGGCTGTTCCTCGCTTCCTTAGCCCGTCGCGTCGCATACGACAGTCAGTGCACTCCGTTCGAGGAGCAGGCCGCCGACGAATCCTCCGACAGCCCCAGGCCCAGCCCCACTGTCATCAGTCGGCTGCGACTCACTGATCGCATGGCCCTCCCTAACGAAGGTGGCTCAAGCCGGATGTGCCATACCAGAACGAATCGTATCCACCCAGGGAGGAAGCCGACACCGAGAGAAAGCAAAGGGCGGGCTGTGTTCCGGTAACCACCGGAACACAGCCCGCCCCACAGCCCCATCGGCAGGCTCAGCCCTCGTCGTCCTCAGCGGATGCCTCTGAGCACTCCCGGTCCAGCACACGCCCCTCACCCGGAGCCAGGCTGCCGAGAATGCGGTCCAGGTCCTCCATCGACGCGAACTCGACGACGATCTTCCCCTTCTTCTGACCGAGGTCGACCTTCACCCTGGTCTCGAAGCGGTCCGAGAGCCTGGTGGCAAGATCGGACAGTGCAGGCGACACCCGGCCGCCGGCCCGCGGTCCCTTGGACTTGGCAGGGCTCTTGGAATCAGAGCCCATGAGGGTCACGATCTCCTCGACCGCACGCACCGACAGCCCCTCGGCCACAATGCGATGAGCCAGCCTGTCCTGTTCCTCCGAGTCGTCCACGGACAGCAGCGCCCGCGCATGACCGGCGGACAGCACCCCGGCCGCCACCCTTCGCTGCACCGGAGCCGAAAGCCTCAGCAGTCGCAGCGTGTTCGACACCTGCGGCCGGGAACGCCCGATCCGGTCGGCCAGCTGGTCATGCGTGCACTTGAAGTCCTTGAGGAGCTGGTCGTACGCAGCCGCCTCTTCCAGCGGATTCAGCTGAGCCCGGTGAAGGTTCTCCAGGAGCGCGTCCAGCAGAAGCTTCTCGTCATCCGTGGCCCGGACGATAGCCGGAATCCGCTCCAGCCCCGCCTCCCGACAGGCCCTCCAGCGCCGCTCGCCCATGATGAGCTCATAGCGCTCCGGCCCCATCTTCCGCACGACAACGGGCTGGAGAAGGCCCACCTCCTTGATGGAGGTCACCAATTCCGCGAGTGCGTCCTCGTCGAACACTTCCCGCGGCTGGCGAGGGTTCGGCGTGATGGAGCCGAGAAGAACTTCGGCAAAATACGCCCCGGCTGGCCCCGCCGATTCGGCGACCGCTCCGGACTCCGCAACCGGCGCGCTCGGCTCCGGCACCGCCGGAGTGCCCGCGAGGCCAGCCACCTTAGCCGCAGCCACCCCTCGCTCCGCCGTCATCACAGGACCCGCCCCGGCAGAGGTCGATCCCATCCCTGTGGACGGCACCTGCTTCTCCTGCGGAGCGGCGGGGATCAAGGCACCCAGCCCACGCCCCAACCCTCTTCGACGCTCGCTCACTGAATCCCCTCCGAAATGCTCTGCTGGCTGTTCCCGTTGCCCATCGTCTGGGCATGCTGGGGCTCGTAGTGGACCCCGACGCCCCGCAGGGCGATCTCACGCGCTGCTTCGAGATATGACAGCGCCCCGCTGGAACCCGGGTCGTAGGTCAGTACGGTCTGCCCATAACTGGGCGCCTCCGAGATCCGCACCGATCGCGGAATGTTCGTCCGCAGCACCTCCTTGCCGAAGTGGCTGCGCACCTCCTCCGCGACCTGCGAAGCGAGCCTGGTCCTGCCGTCGTACATGGTGAGCAGGATCGTCGACACATGAAGATCGGGGTTGAGATGCCCCCGCACCAGGTCCACATTGCGCAGCAGCTGCCCCAGACCTTCCAGCGCGTAGTACTCGCACTGGATAGGGATCAGTACCTCTGCGCCGGCGACCAGGGCATTGACCGTCAGCAGGCCCAGCGAAGGCGGGCAGTCGATGAGGATGTAGTCCAACGGCTGCTCATATGCCTGGATCGCCCGCTGCAGTCGACTCTCCCGCGCCACCAGCGACACCAGCTCGATCTCCGCACCGGCGAGATCGATGGTGGCGGGGGCGCAGAAGAGGCCTTCGACGTCCGGTACGGGCTGAACCACCTCGGAGAGCGGCCTGCTGTCCACCAGGACGTCATAGATGGAGGGGACTTCGGCATGGTGATCGATCCCCAGAGCCGTAGAGGCGTTCCCCTGCGGGTCGAGGTCGACCACCAGAACCCGTGCGCCGTGAAGCGCTAGCGAGGCAGCAAGATTGACCGTCGTGGTCGTCTTGCCCACTCCGCCCTTCTGATTGGCCACCACCATGACGCGTGTCCGGTCAGGACGGGGCAGGCCCTCGCCGGCGCGGCCAAGGGCCTCAACCGCCAGCTGGGCCGCGCGACCGATGGGGGTGTCGTCCATCGGCGGCGGTGTTTCACGTGAAACACCCTCCCCCGCCGATTCGGTTCGGGGACCGGGGACCGGATCGGTCATCGGTCCCGCGATGTTGGCGTCGGACCGCAAGGATTCACTCTCCTCGACTTCAGGCTCGCAATGAACAGAGCCTGCCATGCTTTCGGGGTCGTGAACCAGCGAGGCCCGCTCTTCTGTGGATGAATCCACTTCTGTGGACAACTCCGTAGCCCTAACGGGCCTGCGATGCCGCGGCGCGGCAGTCGCGCGACCGCGGCTGATGATTCCATGCAGCAGAGAGCGACGTTTCACGTGAAACACGATGCCCCTGCAGCCTAGCTACAGGGGCACGACACTCCGCATGGAGACGTATGGCTACATGCCGGAAGCACAGTCGACAGCTGGCGCATGCTGCACGTAGCGCTCGGGCCGCAGGGCGACCGGAGGCATCAGCGACGGCGCCTCGTACGACTCGTCCTGGCAGCCTTGGCCCTCTTCGCGGCGAACCTCACACCGCCCGGACTCTCACCGACCACCACACGCACCACCGTGGACATCGGGTCGACAACGCCCTCCCCGACATGCAGCACCTCGGTCTCCACCACACCGAGCTTGCCCAGGGCAGCCCGTGCCCCGGCGATCTCCTCCTCGGCGGTGTCCCCCTTGAGTGCCAGCATCTCTCCGTACGGGCGCAGCAGCGGAACTCCCCAACCGGCCAGCCGGTCCAGCGGGGCCACCGCACGAGCCGTCACCACATGCACCGGCTGAAGCGAGCCCAGCACCTCCTCGGCCCGGCCACGCACCACCGTCACATGATCCAGACCCAGCAGCTCCACGACTTCCTGGAGGAAATTCGTGCGCCGGAGCAGGGGCTCCAGCAAAGTGATCTTGAGATCCGGTCGCACCAGCGCCAGCGGGATACCGGGAAGACCCGCACCCGAACCCACATCGCAGACCGTGACCCCCTCGGGCACGACCTCGGAGAGCACCGCACAGTTCAGCAGATGCCGCTCCCACAGCCGCGGCACCTCACGCGGGCCGATCAGCCCCCGCTTCACTCCGGCATCCGCCAGCAGCTCCGCGTAGCGGACAGCCTCCGGGAAGAGCTCGCCGAAAACCGCCCGCGCCCCTTCGGGCGCCTGGGGAAGCTCTACTTCCGCCGTCACGGGAACCGTCCTTCCGTACCGCACTACCGCACTGTGAGTGGCTGACTATCAGGCTGACAAAGATCGGCCCCGCCTGTGAACAGACGGGGCCGACAGAACTAGGGTCCGGTCAGGCCGGGAGGACGACGACGAAGCGCTCCGGCTCCTCGCCCTCGGACTCGCTGCGCAGACCGGCGGCCGCCACCGCGTCGTGGACGACCTTGCGCTCGAACGGCGTCATCGGGGCCAGCTTCACCGGCTCGCCGGTGCTCTTGACCTCATTCGCGGCCTTGGCGCCCAGCTCGGCGAGTTCCGCCCGCTTCTTGGCCCGGAAGCCTGCGATGTCCAGCATCAGTCGGCTGCGGTCTCCGGTCTCCCGGTGAACTGCGAGCCGCGTCAGCTCCTGGAGCGCCTCCAGCACCTCACCGTCGCGACCCACGAGCTTCTGCAGATCACGCGCCGAGTCGCTGATGATCGAGACCGCGGCCCGGTCCGCCTCGACATCCATGTCGATGTCGCCGTCGAGGTCGGCGATGTCGAGCAGACCCTCAAGGTAGTCCGCTGCGATCTCGCCCTCCTGCTCAAGGCGGGTCAAGGTGTCGCTGCCCTCAGCGGCCGTGGAGGTGGTGCCTTCCGTCACGGATGGACTCCTTCTTACTTCTTGGACGGGTGCTTGGGCCGCTGCGGACCCTTGCGCTGTCCGGACTTGGCTTGGCGTGAGGAGCCGGACGCGGGCTTGCCCGCCGGCTTGGGCTTTGCGTCCTGCGTGTCCTGCTTCTGCAGGGAGGTCTTGGAGCCCGATTCGGTGGAACCGGTGTCCTTGGCCCCTGCCTGCGCGGCACCGGTCTGGCGCTGGGCCTTGGTCTGGCGCTTGGGCTGCTGACGCCGCTGGGCGGCTCCGCCCTCGGCCTCGGCGGCAGCGGTCTCGCTCTTGATCACCGTGCCGTCCTCCTGGGCGGCGAAGCCCAGCTTGGCCAGTCCGGTGACGAACTTCCGCTCGATGTCATTGCGGTCCGGGCCCTTGGCCACGATTCGCTTGACGGTGTTGCGCCGGGTCCTGCCGCGGACCTCGCCGTGAGCGGTCACGCTCTTCAGCAGACGCGTCAGGTACTGGTCCTGCGCCTTGCTGCCCGGGGTCGGGTTCTGGTTGATCACGTACATCTGCTGACCCATGGTCCAGACGTTGGTGGTCAGCCAGTAGACGAGAACACCGACGGGGAAGTTGATGCCCATGCCGGCGAAGATCAGCGGGAAGATGTACATCAGCATCTTCTGCTGCTGCATGTACGGCGTCTTGACTGTCAGGTCGACGTTCTTCGTCATCAGCTGGCGCTGGGTGAAGAACTGCGACGCCGACATCAGGATGATCATGACCGCGGTGACGATCCGGACATCGGTGAGAGAAGCACCGAGAGCCGCGGCTTCCTCCGGGGTGTTCATGAACTTGGCGGCGAGCGGAGCACCGAAGATGTGTGCCTGACGGGCGCTGTCGAGCAGTGTCTGGTCGATGACACCGATCTTCTCGTTCGAGGCAATGGCCGACAGCACGTGATACAGGGCGAAGAAGAACGGCGACTGCGCCAGGATGGGAAGGCACGAGGAGAGCGGGTTGGTACCCGTCTCCTTGTACAGCTTCATCATCTCTTCGGACTGACGCTGCTTGTCGCTCTTGTAGCGCTCCTGGATCGCCTTCATCTTCGGCTGGAGCACCTGCATGTTGCGGGTCGACTTGATCTGCTTGACGAAAAGCGGGATCAGGCAGATCCGGATCAGCACCACCAGGGACACGATGGACAGGCCCCAGGCCCAGCCCGTGTCGGGTCCGAAGATCGCCCCGTACAACGTGTGGAACTGGACGATGACCCATGAGACGGGCCAGGTGATAAAGCTGAACAAACTGGCAATCGTGTCCACTAATCAGGCTCCTTGAGCATTGGGCGAAGTCTCTGAGGCCTGGTTCGGGGGTTCGGTGACCGATCCCCGGACAGGCACATCAGCGGCGGAGTCCCCGCCCTTGCCACCGCGCATGGCATTTCGCAGGAGTTCATGCCAACGCGGACGTTTGCGTGGTGGAACGTAATCCACGCCACCGGGTGACCACGGATTGCACCGCAGGATGCGCCAGGCCGTCAGCGCGGTTCCCTTGATCGCTCCGTGCCGGTCGATCGCCGTATATCCATAGTGGGAACACGACGGGTAGTAACGGCAGACAGGCCCGAGAAGTGGGCTGATCGTCCACTGGTACAGCTTGATAAGAGCCAGCAGCGGGTACTTCATCGCGCGCCCCCTCCCAGCAGCCGCTGGAGAGCGGCGTCCAGGTCTCGGGCCAGCTGTTCATGGTCGGCGTCGCCCGCACCGGGCAGCGCTCGTACGACAACCAGGCTACCGGGGGGCAGCAGGGCAAGCCGTCCGCGGACCAGGTGGCGAAGCTTCCGCTTCACCGCTGTGCGCACAACCGCTCCACCCACGGCTTTGCTGACAACGAAACCCGCACGCGGCGGGGGAGCATTCTCCCCCGTCACGTGCGGGTCCGTTGCACCGCTGCGTAGATGAACGACGAGTAGCGGGCGACCGGCCCGGCGTCCTCGACGTACTGCGGTCGCGAAGTCCTCGCGCCGCCTCAGCCGATTCTCGGTAGGCAGCACGTCATGACCTGTAAGCGATCAGGCGGACAGGTTGGCGCGACCCTTGCCACGGCGGGACGCGAGGATCGCGCGGCCGGCACGGGTGCGCATACGCAGCCGGAAACCGTGGGTCTTCGCGCGGCGACGGTTGTTCGGCTGGAAGGTGCGCTTGCTCACTAGGGGGCTCCAGAAATGACTCGTGTGTTGGCGGGACATCGCCTGGCTGTCACCGTGCGCCCACGAGAGACTCGCGTAAACGCTCTAGTGCACCGCTTCACAATCACAGATCGTGATCTTTGCCCATCGGAGGCAGGCGGCAGCAGCCATCGACAACTCGACCTGGTCACGGTACGCGCGGCTACGCCATCCGGTCAAACCGGCTCCACATCACCCCCCACTGTGCACAGGCTGTGGACAACAACTTGAACCACACGGGTCGCCCTGACTACCGTGGCTGAGTTACCGGCCTTTTTCTTCCTGCCTGCCGGTCCCCACCCATCCCGTCCCGAGAACCACACATTCGTGGGACCAGCGAGAGAGCGTGCCCTGTGGCTGACGTACCTGCCGATCTTGCCGCAGTGTGGCCACGAGTGCTGGAGCAACTTCTCGGCGAGGGCCAACAGGGCATCGAGCCGAAGGACAAACAATGGATCGAGCGCTGCCAGCCGCTCGCCCTGGTCGCCGACACCGCGCTGCTCGCCGTCCCCAATGAATGGGGCAAGCGCGTGCTGGAAGGCCGCCTCGCGCCGCTCATCAGCGAGACGCTGAGCCGTGAATGCGGCCGCCCGATCCGCATCGCGATCACCGTCGACGACTCCGCGGGGGAGCCTCCGAGCCCGCCCGCGCCTCCGATGCACCAGCCCCAGCAGCAGCACCGCTACCAGGGGCCGCAACGCGAGGAGCGGCAGCACAGCGACGCGTACGACGGCTACGGGCACCGGCCCTCGGACGACGGCATGCCGACAGCCCGGCCGGCCTACCCCGACTACCAGCAGCAGCGCCCCGACCCCGGCGCGTGGCCGCGCACCCAGGAGGACCTCTCCTGGCAGCAGCCCCGGCTCGGCGGATTCCAGGACCGCGAGGCCCCCGCGGAGCAGTGGCACGAGCCGTACGCCGGCGGCCGCCCCCAGCAGCCGCAGCACGACTACCGCCCGCAGCCGCCCGAGCGCCAGGGGTACGAGCAGCAGCGCCCCGAGCACCACGACATGCAGGAGCCCCAGCCCCAGCCGCAGCACCGGCAGGGCGGCGCCGGCACCGGACGGCCCGGCGGCGTCTCCGGGCCGATGGGCTCGCAGCCCGCTCCCACGCCCGGCCCCGGCGAGCCGGCTGCCCGGCTGAATCCGAAGTACCTCTTCGACACCTTCGTCATCGGCGCGTCCAACCGGTTCGCGCACGCCGCGGCGGTCGCGGTCGCCGAGGCCCCCGCCAAGGCGTACAACCCGCTCTTCATCTATGGGGAGTCCGGGCTCGGCAAGACCCACCTGTTGCACGCCATCGGGCACTACGCCCGCAGCCTCTACCCGGGCACCCGGGTGCGGTACGTGAGCTCCGAGGAGTTCACCAACGAGTTCATCAACTCGATCCGCGACGGCAAGGGCGACACCTTCCGCAAGCGCTACCGGGATGTGGACATCCTGCTCGTCGACGACATCCAGTTCCTCGCGAGCAAGGAGTCGACGCAGGAGGAGTTCTTCCACACCTTCAATACGCTGCACAACGCCAACAAGCAGATCGTGCTCTCCTCCGACCGGCCGCCCAAGCAGCTGGTGACTCTGGAGGACCGGTTGCGGAACCGTTTCGAGTGGGGTCTGACCACCGACGTGCAGCCACCGGAGCTGGAGACGCGGATCGCGATCCTGCGCAAGAAGGCGGTGCAGGAGCAGCTCAACGCCCCGCCGGAGGTGCTGGAGTTCATCGCCTCCCGTATCTCCCGGAACATCAGGGAGCTGGAGGGGGCGCTGATCCGGGTGACGGCCTTCGCCAGTCTCAACCGTCAGCCGGTGGATCTCGGACTGACCGAGCACGTGCTGAAGGACCTGATTCCGGGCGGCGAGGACTCGGCTCCGGAGATCACGGCGACGGCCATCATGGCCTCGACCGCGGACTACTTCGGTCTCACGGTGGACGATCTCTGCGGAACCTCGCGCAGCCGTGTGCTGGTGACGGCCCGCCAGATCGCCATGTACCTCTGCCGGGAGCTCACCGATCTCTCCCTGCCCAAGATCGGTGCGCAGTTCGGCGGCCGCGACCATACGACGGTGATGCATGCGGACCGGAAGATCCGCGCGCTGATGGCGGAGCGCCGCTCCATCTACAACCAGGTCACCGAGCTCACCAACCGCATCAAGAACGGCTGACGGACCGCCGCCGCACGCGCCCAAGGGCGCTCGAAGGGCCTCACAAGGCTCTTCGGGCGCCCTTTTCGCTGCCCGGACAGGCCTGCCCGGAGTCCGCCCGGAGACCGCCCGGAGGCTGTTCCAGGCTGTCCGGAGGCTCCTCGGAGACCGCGCGCAGGCCTCCGAAGACCGTCCGAAAGCCCACGGAGCCCGCCCAATGCCCTTCCGAAGTCCGCCCCGGCCCCCGCTCCCAACACTCCGACGCCGCCGCGGTGTTCGAATACCTGCCGCCATCCGCCCGTTCTCCACAGATCTGGGGAGTTTTCCTCCTCCACAGCCTGGGGATCCGGAGGTTGTCCATATTGCTTCCACAGGGGCGACTGCCGATACTCCATCAGGCCAGGTCAAGAGCCTGGGGATTTGTGGTCAACAGTGATCCACAGCCTGTGGATAAAATATTCGTCCACAGGGGGCTGATGATGTTGTCCACCGGCAGCCCACAGCCCGAGCCGCGTTGTCCCCAGCTCCCTGCTGCTTCTCCACACCTCTGTCCACTGTTCGGCAACGCGGGACCGCCTTTCACCGCACCGAGTGAAAGGCGTCACACCAAGAAGGTCGGTTGGGCTGTGGGGAACCTGGGTAAAGCTGGGGACAGCCCTGGGGAGAAACCCCCCTGTCCTGTGCATCGGGTGTGCAGAACTTTCCCGTGTCCACAGAAGCGGCGTGTTGTCCACCGATGCCGCCCACAGGGGCGGTGGACAAAAAACTGGGCTTGACCTGCGGCAACAGCGTTATCCACGGTTTCCACAGGCCCTACTACTACTGCCACATAGAGTTAGCCCGGAATCCGCTTCGAAGTGGGACCTGTGCACAACTCGGCGCCGGAGCTCTCCGAGCCTCTTGTCGCGACTTGACCACGAGCAGCACCGAGTGTCGGTGCCGTACGTCAGACTGGTCCCCGGCGTTCTTCCTGCCTCGTCGGCGGAAGACGCGATCGGACGACGAAGGCCAGCAGGGCGAGCGAGCAACAGCAGGAGGCGGTTCCGGTGAAGATCCGGGTGGAGCGCGATGTACTCGCGGAGGCGGTGGCCTGGGTGGCCCGTAGCCTCCCGGCCCGTCCGCCGGCGCCCGTTCTTGCGGGCCTTCTGTTGAAGGCTGAGGACGGGGCCCTCAGCTTCTCCAGCTTCGACTACGAGGTCTCGGCCCGGGTCTCGGTGGACGCCGAGGTCGAGGAGGACGGCACGGTGCTGGTCTCCGGCCGACTGCTCGCCGACATCTGCCGCGCCCTCCCCAACCGCCCGGTGGAGATTTCCACAGACGGTGTACGGGCGACTGTGGTCTGCGGCTCCTCGCGGTTCACACTCCACACCCTTCCTGTGGAGGAGTACCCGGCGCTTCCCGAGATGCCGACCGCCACGGGCACCGTCCCCGGCGAGGTCTTCGCATCGGCCGCCGCCCAGGTCGCCATCGCCGCGGGCCGTGACGACACACTGCCGGTGCTGACCGGTGTGCGGATCGAGATCGAGGGCGACACCGTCACCCTCGCCTCGACCGACCGCTACCGCTTCGCGGTCCGCGAGTTCCTCTGGAAGCCGGAGAACCCGGACGCCTCGGCTGTCGCCCTGGTGCCCGCCAAGACGCTGCTCGACACCGCCAAGGCTCTGACCAGCGGTGACACGGTGACCCTGGCGCTCTCCGGCTCGGGTGCCGGTGAGGGGCTGATCGGTTTCGAGGGCGCGGGCCGGCGTACGACCACGCGGCTGCTCGAAGGCGATCTGCCGAAGTACCGCACGCTCTTCCCCACGGAGTTCAACTCGGTCGCGGTCATCGAGACCGCCCCGTTCGTCGAGGCCGTCAAGCGTGTGGCGCTCGTTGCCGAGCGGAACACCCCGGTGCGGCTCAGCTTCGAGCAGGGCGTGCTGATCCTGGAGGCGGGTTCCAGCGACGACGCACAGGCTGTGGAGCGGGTCGATGCGGTGCTGGAGGGCGACGACATCTCGATCGCCTTCAACCCGACCTTCCTGCTGGACGGGCTGAGCGCGATCGACTCCCCGGTCGCCCAGCTCTCCTTCACGACGTCCACCAAGCCCGCGCTGCTCAGCGGCCGCCCGGCTGTGGACGCTGCGGCGGACGACGCGTACAAGTACCTGATCATGCCGGTCCGCCTCTCCGGCTGACCCGCTCATCGGTCCTGTCGCGACGGATTCCGACGGGCATGCTCGGCGCCGAGCATGCCCGTCGGCCCGTCCCCTGCCGGGCGTAGGCTCGTCCTTGGGTACGAATCGGCACAACGCTTAAGGAATCTCTGATGGAGCTCGGTCTCGTCGGCCTCGGCAAGATGGGCGGCAACATGCGCGAGCGCATCCGCCGCGCAGGCCACACCGTCATCGGATACGACCGCAACCCGGACGTCTCCGATGTCCACAGCCTCGAAGAGCTTGTGGGCAAGCTGAAGGGTCCCCGGGTCGTCTGGGTGATGGTTCCGGCCGGAGCTCCGACCCAGGCCACCATCGACGAGCTCGCCGGTCTCCTCTCGCCCGGCGACATCGTCGTGGACGGCGGGAACTCCCGCTGGACCGACGACGAGAAGCACGCCGTCGAGCTGGGCATCAAGGGCATCGGCTTCGTGGACTGCGGTGTCTCCGGCGGCGTCTGGGGCCTGGAGAACGGCTACGCGCTGATGTACGGCGGCGACGCCGAGAACGTGTCGAAGGTCCAGCCGATCTTCGACGCGCTGAAGCCGGAGGGCGACTTCGGTTCCGTCCACGCGGGCAAGGTCGGCGCCGGCCACTTCGCGAAGATGGTCCACAACGGCATCGAGTACGCCATGATGCAGGCCTACGCAGAGGGCTGGGAGCTCCTGGAGAAGGTCGACTCCGTCACCGATGTGCGCGAGGTCTTCCGCTCCTGGCAGGAGGGCACGGTCATCCGTTCCTGGCTGCTCGACCTGGCGGTCAACGCGCTGGACGACGACGAGCACCTCGACAAGCTCCGGGGCTACGCCGCCGACTCCGGCGAGGGCCGGTGGACGGTGGAGGCCGCGATCGACAACGCGGTGCCGCTGCCCGCGATCACCGCGTCGCTCTTCGCGCGTTTCGCCTCGCGCCAGGACGACTCCCCGCAGATGAAGATGATCGCCGCGCTGCGCAACCAGTTCGGTGGTCACGCGGTCGAGAACAAGAAGTAACCGCAACGGGAAGCGGGCCAGACATCCGGTCCGCTCCACGAAGCACGGAGCAGGAAGCCGGGAAGGTCGGCGTACACCATGCATGTCACGCATCTCTCGCTGGCCGACTTCCGCTCGTACGCCCGGGTCGAGGTGCCTCTCGACCCGGGCGTCACCGCTTTCGTGGGGGCCAACGGCCAGGGCAAGACGAATCTGGTCGAGGCCGTCGGCTACCTCGCGACGCTCGGCAGCCACCGGGTCTCCTCCGATGCGCCGCTGGTGCGGATGGGCGCGGACAGGGCTGTCGTCCGTGCCGCCGTGACGCAGGGAGAGCGTTCGCAGCTGATCGAGCTCGAACTCAATCCCGGCAAGGCCAATCGGGCTCGTATCAATAGATCGTCGCAGGTCAGGCCGCGTGACGTGCTGGGGATAGTGCGTACGGTGCTGTTCGCGCCGGAGGACCTGGCTCTGGTCAAGGGAGACCCCGGGGAGCGTCGGCGCTTTCTCGACGAGTTGATCACGGCTCGTTCGCCGCGGATGGCGGGGGTGCGCTCGGACTACGAGCGGGTGCTGAAGCAGCGGAACACGCTGCTGAAGTCGGCGGCGATGGCACGTCGGCACGGCGGCAGGTCGATGGACCTGTCCACGCTCGACGTGTGGGACCAGCATCTGGGACGGGTGGGTGCGGAGCTGCTGGCGCAACGGCTGGATCTGCTCACGACCCTGCAGCCGCTGGCGGAGAAGGCGTACGGGGATGTCGCGCCGGGCGGTGGCCCGGTGGCGCTGGAGTACCGCAGTTCGGTCGGGGCCGGTGTGGAGTCGGCCCGTACCCGCGAGGAGCTGTACGAGCTGCTGATCGCCGCCCTGGCGGGGGTCCGCAAGCAGGAGATCGAGCGGGGTGTGACCCTGGTCGGTCCGCACCGCGACGATGTGCTGCTGGGGCTGCGCGGGATGCCGGCCAAGGGATACGCGAGCCACGGTGAGTCCTGGTCGTACGCGCTGGCGCTGCGGCTGGCTTCGTACGATCTGCTGCGCAGCGAGGGCAATGAGCCGGTGCTGGTGCTGGACGATGTCTTCGCGGAGCTGGACGCGCGGCGCCGTGAGCGGCTGGCGGAGCTGGTGGCCCCGGGCGAGCAGGTGCTGGTGACGGCCGCGGTGGACGACGATGTTCCGGGCGTGCTGGCGGGGGCGCGGTACGCGGTGTCCGCGGGTGAGGTGGAACGGCTGTGAGCGGCCGCGGCGAGGGGCACGGGGAGCCGGCGCGGGAACGTTCCGGCGGGGGGAAGGCTGCGGAGCCCTCGGGTGTCGATCTGGCGCGGGTGGCGTTGCGCGCGGCCAAGGAGCAGGCGCGGGCGCGTGGTGCTGCCGCGCAGCAGAAGAAGCAGGCCAGGCGGGGTGGGCTGCGCTCGGGCGCGCGGGCCGATGGGCGTGATCCCTTGCCGCTGGGTTCTGCGATCAACCGCCTGATCACCGAGCGCGGCTGGGAGACGCCCGCGGCGGTGGGCGGGGTGATGGGGCGCTGGCCGCAGATAGTCGGTGAAGATTTGGCCAATCATTGTGTGCCGCTGCGGTACGACGAGGACCCGGACGAGCGGGTGCTGACGGTGCAGTGCGACTCGACGGTGTGGGCGACGCAGCTGCGGTTGCTGGCGCCTCAGCTGGTGGCCCGGCTGAATGAGGATCTGGGGCAGGGAACGGTCCGGTTCATCAAGGTGCTGGGGCCCGGCGGCCCGCAGCGCAGGTTCGGTCCGCTGCGGGCGCCGGGGAGCACGGGTCCGGGCGACACCTACGGCTGACCTGGGCTTTTCTCTGAGATCGGGCGGTGCCAAAGCCTTTCCCGGGCCACTGCGAAGTCCTCCCTCGGGCCCGCTTTCGAGCCGTCCCGGGCCCGCTTCCGGGCCGTCCTCGCGCTCTGCGGGGGCACTGTCCGTCGAGTCCGTTTTGTGCAGGTATGCGGTGGTTGAAACCATGCGCTGGAGATGGGGTGTCCCTCACGGTAGCGGGAGGTTGACAGGCCGAAGCGCTCAAGGCCCGCGTGAGCCTCCTGAGGGCCCTTCCTGAATATGGGGAGTCGTCAGCCGCTCATTCAGGGCGGCACATGCGTACTCAGGTACCGGCAAACCCCCATTCATGTCAGCGCTACCGGTAGAATGGTCGACAATCCCGCATCCTTGCGGGAGTCGTCGATACAAGCCGAACGACGCAGCCGCTCCCGTTTGCCCGGAGAACGGCCTGTGCTGTGCCAGAAAGGGCGCTTCGTGGCCGATTCCGGCAACCCCAACGAGAACATTCCGTCCACACCCGGTGAGAGCGCCGAGGCTGTCGCCGCGGGCGAGACCGCGGCAGCGAGCGAGGCCAGCTCCTCGTACGACGCCAGCGCGATCACCGTCCTCGAGGGCTTGGACGCGGTCCGTAAGCGACCTGGCATGTACATCGGTTCCACCGGTGAACGCGGTCTCCACCACCTCGTACAAGAGGTGGTGGACAACTCGGTCGACGAGGCGATGGCCGGGCACGCGGACACGATCGATGTCACGATCCTCGCCGACGGCGGGGTGCGCGTGGTCGACAACGGCCGCGGTATCCCGGTCGACATCGTGCCGTCCGAGAAGAAGCCCGCGGTCGAGGTCGTGCTGACGGTGCTGCACGCCGGCGGCAAGTTCGGCGGTGGCGGTTACGCCGTCTCCGGCGGTCTGCACGGTGTCGGTGTCTCCGTGGTCAACGCCCTGTCGTCGCGGGTCTCGGTCGAGGTCAGGCGGGACGGTTACCGCTGGACCCAGGACTACAAGCTCGGTGTGCCGACCGCTCCGCTGGCCCGTAACGAGGCCACCGAGGAGTCGGGGACGTCCGTCACCTTCTGGGCCGACGGGGACATCTTCGAGACGACCGAGTACTCCTTCGAGACCTTGTCGCGCCGCTTCCAGGAGATGGCGTTCCTCAACAAGGGCCTGACGATCAAGCTCACCGACGAGCGCGAGTCGGCGAAGGCGACGCTGGGCGCGGAGGTTGCCGAGGTGGCCGAGGTCGCCGAGGCGGAGCAGGCCCGCACGGTCACGTACCACTACGAGGGCGGCATCGTCGACTTCGTGAAGTACCTCAACTCCCGCAAGGGCGACGTCATCCACCAGTCGGTGATCGACATCGAGGCCGAGGACAAGGAGCGCCTCCTCTCGGCCGAGATCGCCATGCAGTGGAACACGCAGTACAGCGAGGGGGTCTACTCCTTCGCGAACACGATCCACACGCACGAGGGCGGTACCCACGAGGAGGGCTTCCGCGCCGCGCTGACCACGCTGGTCAACAAGTACGCGCGTGAGAAGAAGCTGCTGCGCGAGAAGGACGACAACCTCACGGGTGACGACATCCGCGAGGGTCTGACGGCGATCATCTCGGTGAAGCTGGGCGAGCCGCAGTTCGAGGGCCAGACGAAGACCAAGCTGGGCAACACGGAGGCGAAGACCTTCGTCCAGAAGGTCGTCCACGAGCAGCTCACGGACTGGTTCGACCGCAATCCGAACGAGGCGGCCGACATCATCCGCAAGGGCATCGCGGCGGCCACGGCCCGTGTCGCGGCCCGCAAGGCGCGTGACCTGACCCGTCGCAAGGGGCTCCTGGAGAGCGCCTCGCTGCCGGGCAAGCTGTCGGACTGCCAGTCCAACGACCCGACGAAGTGCGAGATCTTCATCGTCGAGGGCGACTCCGCCGGTGGTTCGGCCAAGTCCGGTCGCAATCCGATGTACCAGGCGATCCTGCCGATCCGCGGCAAGATCCTGAACGTCGAGAAGGCCCGGGTCGACAAGATCCTGCAGAACACCGAGGTCCAGGCGCTGATCTCGGCCTTCGGCACCGGGGTCCACGAGGACTTCGACATCGAGAAGCTGCGCTATCACAAGATCATCCTGATGGCGGACGCCGATGTCGACGGGCAGCACATCAACACCCTGCTGCTGACGTTCCTCTTCCGCTTCATGCGGCCGCTGGTCGAGGCCGGGCACGTCTACCTCTCCCGCCCGCCGCTCTACAAGATCAAGTGGGGCCGGGACGACTTCGAGTACGCGTACTCGGACCGCGAGCGCGACGCCCTGGTCGAGCTGGGCAAGCAGAACGGCAAGCGGATCAAGGAAGACTCGATCCAGCGCTTCAAGGGTCTCGGCGAGATGAACGCCGAGGAGCTGCGCGTCACCACGATGGACGTCGACCACCGGGTCCTCGGCCAGGTCACGCTGGACGACGCGGCGCAGGCCGACGACCTCTTCTCGGTGCTGATGGGCGAGGACGTCGAGGCACGGCGCTCGTTCATCCAGCGCAACGCCAAGGACGTCCGCTTCCTCGACATCTGAGTCGGCCGCACCAGCAAGCCGCCGCCCGAAAGGATTTTGACCAGCAATGGCCGACGAGAACAACCCTGTGACACCTGAAGAGGAGCCCGCCGTCGCCGGTGTGGGCATGCGTGTCGAGCCCGTGGGGCTCGAGACGGAGATGCAGCGCTCCTACCTCGACTACGCGATGTCCGTCATCGTCTCGCGTGCGCTGCCGGACGTACGGGACGGTCTCAAGCCCGTGCACCGCCGGGTGCTGTACGCGATGTACGACGGCGGCTACCGGCCCGAGAAGGGCTTCTACAAGTGCGCCCGTGTCGTCGGTGACGTCATGGGTACGTACCACCCGCACGGTGACTCGTCGATCTACGACGCACTGGTGCGTCTGGCACAGCCGTGGTCGATGCGCATGCCGCTGGTGGACTCCAACGGCAACTTCGGTTCGCCGGGCAACGACCCGGCCGCAGCGATGCGGTACACCGAGTGCAAGATGATGCCGCTGTCCATGGAGATGGTCCGGGACATCGACGAGGAGACCGTCGACTTCCAGGACAACTACGACGGCCGCAACCAGGAGCCGACGGTTCTGCCGGCGCGCTTCCCGAACCTGCTGGTCAACGGTTCGGCGGGGATCGCGGTCGGTATGGCGACCAACATCCCGCCGCACAACCTGCGCGAGGTCGCGGACGGCGCGCAGTGGTACCTGGAGCACCCGGAGGCCTCGCAGGAGGAGCTCCTGGACGCACTGATCGAGCGGATCAAGGGCCCGGACTTCCCGACCGGCGCGCTGGTCGTGGGCCGCAAGGGCATCGAGGAGGCGTACCGCACCGGCCGCGGCTCGATCACGATGCGCGCGGTCGTGGCGGTCGAGGAGGTCCAGAACCGGCAGTGCCTGGTCGTCACGGAGCTTCCGTACCAGACCAACCCCGACAACCTGGCGCAGAAGATCGCCGACCTGGTGAAGGACGGCAAGATCGGCGGGATCGCCGACGTCCGTGACGAGACCTCGTCGCGTACCGGTCAGCGTCTGGTCGTCGTGCTGAAGCGGGACGCGGTCGCCAAGGTCGTTCTGAACAACCTGTACAAGCACACCGATCTGCAGACCAACTTCGGCGCCAACATGCTGGCGCTGGTCGACGGTGTGCCGCGCACCCTCTCGATCGACGCGTTCATCCGGCACTGGGTGACGCACCAGATCGAGGTCATCGTCCGGCGTACGAGGTTCCGGCTGCGCAAGGCGGAGGAGCGGGCGCACATCCTGCGCGGTCTGCTCAAGGCGCTGGACGCGATCGACGAGGTCATCGCGCTCATCCGGCGCAGCCAGACGGTCGAGGTGGCGCGCGAGGGCCTGATGGGCCTGCTGGAGATCGACGAGATCCAGGCCAACGCGATCCTGGAGATGCAGCTGCGCCGGCTGGCCGCGCTGGAGCACCAGAAGATCACGGCCGAGCACGACGAGCTCCAGGCGAAGATCAACGAGTACAACGCGATCCTGGTGTCGCCGGAGCGGCAGCGGAGGATCGTCAGCGAGGAGCTGGCGGCGATCGTCGAGAAGTTCGGCGACGACCGGCGTTCCAAGCTGGTGCCCTTCGAGGGCGACATGTCCATCGAGGACCTGATCGCCGAGGAGGACATCGTCGTCACGATCACGCGCGGCGGCTATGTGAAGCGCACGAAGACGGACGACTACCGCTCGCAGAAGCGCGGCGGCAAGGGCGTGCGCGGTACGAAGCTCAAGGAAGACGACATCGTCGACCACTTCTTCGTGTCGACGACGCACCACTGGCTGCTGTTCTTCACGAACAAGGGCCGGGTGTACCGGGCGAAGGCGTATGAGCTCCCGGACGCCGGCCGTGACGCCCGCGGTCAGCACGTCGCCAACCTGCTGGCCTTCCAGCCGGACGAGCAGATCGCCCAGATCCTGGCGGTCCGCGACTACGAGGCCGCGCCGTATCTGATCCTGGCCACGAAGGGCGGTCTGGTGAAGAAGACCGCGCTGAAGGACTACGACTCGCCGCGTTCCGGTGGTGTCATCGCCATCAACCTCCGCGAGACGGCAGACGGCTCGGACGACGAGCTGATCGGTGCGGAGCTGGTTTCGGCCGAGGACGATCTGCTGCTCATCAGCAAGAAGGCCCAGTCGATCAGGTTCACCGCGACGGACGATGCGCTGCGCCCGATGGGCCGTGCCACCTCGGGTGTCAAGGGCATGAGCTTCCGCGAGGGCGACGAACTGCTCTCGATGAATGTTGTCCGGCCGGGTACGTTCGTGTTCACTGCCACCGACGGCGGGTACGCGAAGCGGACTCCCGTCGACGAGTACCGGGTTCAGGGCCGCGGCGGCCTGGGCATCAAGGCCGCCAAGATCGTTGAGGACCGGGGCTCGCTGGTCGGCGCGCTGGTGGTCGAGGAGACGGACGAGATCCTCGCCATCACGCTCGGCGGTGGTGTGATTCGTACGCGAGTCAATGAAGTCAGGGAGACGGGCCGTGACACCATGGGCGTCCAACTGATCAATCTGGGCAAGCGCGATGCCGTTGTCGGTATTGCCCGTAACGCCGAAGCCGGTCGTGAGGCCGAAGAGGTCGAGGGGTCCGAGGACGCCGAGGCCGCGACGGCGGAGGGTGCCGAGAGCACGGTCGAGGGCAATGTCGAAGGCACGTCGCCTTCGGCCGGGGAGCACGAGGAGTAGAGCGTGAGTGGAGCCACGGGCGCCGGTTCGGCCGCTTCCGGAGCAGGAGCGAACGGTGCCCGTGGCCCTGCCACGGACTCCCAAGGGGGCATTGTGACGGACACCCGGGGGCCTCAGCCCCAGTACGAGGGCTATGCGACCGGGCCGTTGCCGGGTGAGCGCGAGCCCGCATCGGGACAGGCGAGCGGGCCGTACCACCCGCCGCAGGCGTATCCCTCGCCCGCGGGCGAGACGCAGGGCGGCCGGCCGCACGGCACACAGGGCGGCGGGCAGGCGGCCCGGCGGCCGCGGACGGGGGCGCGGACGACTCCGCGTACCCGCAAGGCACGGCTGCGGGTGGCCAAGGCCGATCCGTGGTCGGTGATGAAGGTCAGCTTCCTGCTCTCCATCGCGCTCGGCATCTGCACGGTGGTGGCATCCGCGGTTCTGTGGATGGTGATGGACGCGATGGGCGTCTTCTCCACCGTGGGCGGAACGATCAGCGAGGCGACCGGTTCGAACGACAGCAACGGCTTCGATCTCGAGTCGTTCCTGTCGCTGCCGCGGGTTCTCATCTTCACCTCGGTCATCGCGGTGATCGATGTGGTTCTGGCGACCGCGCTGGCGACGCTGGGCTCCTTCATCTACAACCTGTCGGCGGGTTTCGTGGGCGGTATCGAGCTCACGCTGGCCGAGGACGAGTAGGGCGCCGGATATCGATTTTGGGACTGGCCCCGACGTGCGCTAATCTTCAGAAGTCAGCGCAACAGCGCGGCGGGGCTATAGCTCAGTTGGTTAGAGCGCATCCCTGATAAGGATGAGGCCACAGGTTCAAATCCTGTTAGCCCCACCAGTACGAAGGCCCCTCACCGGAAACGGTGAGGGGCCTTCGGCGTATCCGGCCGACGGGCGGGGCGGCGGCGGGGTGCGTACGGCCGGTGCGTATGCGCGGTGCGTACGGGTGGAGTGTGCGGCCGACGTGCGTGGCCGGAGCCGGCCGGACCGTGGATCTGATCCGCCGCCAGGCGCCTGGGACCGTCGTGTGCCTGGGGCCGCCGGAGCGTTCGACGGCGTCGGTGTGGCGGTCGGCGCCGGCTCCGGCGGACGGGGAGGCCCCTGGGTGGCACGGAGAAGCCCCCGTCCGGTGTGAACCGGCCCGGGGGCTCTGTACGTCAGTTGAGCGGCTCTCAGGGCGGAAGGAGGGACGCGTCCCCCGCCGGGGCCCCGTGGGCGGTGCGGGCCACGTTCCTGGTGTGTGTGATGTCCGTGGTGTCGGCGGACAGATGCCGGGTCGCGGGTGAGGAGCCGTGTGCCTCGGCGCGGATGCGCTGCTTCATCGTGGGTGGCAGCGCCCTGTCGCGCGGAAGGGTCCATCGCACCGACGGGGTGGTCGCGGTTGCCGCGGTCGCACCCATGTGTTCCTGGGTCGTGGTGGTCGGCTCCGCGGCGCTCTGCTCCGTGGCCGCCGCCGGGGTGCTCATGAGCCCCAGCGCGGCGAGCAGTGCGAAGAAGGCGGTGACGAAGGCGGTCCAGATGTTCTTGGGCTTGAAGGTGCTCATGGCCCCTCGCTCTCGGGTGGTTCGGTTTGCTTACCTTTCTGATGATGTGGACGTGCCCTGAGATTTCATGGACCGACGCCGCCGATCTGCCGATCTTCGGATGAACACCACTCATATGGTTCAAGCGGCTCCGACGAGCTTGTGCCGGGTCGCGGATCGCGCCCGGATCCCCAGGTCGGAGCGGTCCCCCGGACGGTCGCTCTTCCCCGGGAGCCGGTTGGGTTGCGGGCAGGTCACCGGTTGATATCGGCCGGTGTGTATAGTCGGGCGGCAGAAGTCCCCTACGTCAAGGAAAGACGAGGTCGCGCGGTGAAGAAGCTTCTCCTGGTCGCACTGGCCGCCATCGGCGGGCTCCTCGTGTACCGCCAGATCCAGGCGGATCGCGCCGAGCAGGATCTGTGGACGGAGGCGACTGACTCCGTGCCCGCAGGTTCGGGTGTGTGAGACAGAACAGCCTGATTGCGGGCCCCGGTCGCTGAGCGGCCGGGGCTTCGTGCTGTTGCGGGACCGTGACGCTGGGCGCGCGAGCCGCGGACATCGCGGAGAACCCGCGGATCGGTGTGGTGCTGCGGGTGTCGGTCCTCGGTGACGAGCTGGCCGGCCCCGAGCACCACGCCCCCGCCGCAGCGAAGAAGGCGGACAAGAGGGGCAATTCGATCAAGGTCGAAGACAGCAGTGGTTCGGGCGGGGCAGGATGGACCGGCATCGCGGCCGCTGCCGGGGCGGGCGCCGTGGTGGTGGTGCTCGCGGGGCCGGCGTTCGTTCGCGGGCGTCGCGGGCGGGCCGCACAGACGACGAGGGGAAGCGCGTGATGAGGCAGCGCAGCAGGGGCCGGGTGGCGCTGGCCGCGGTCGCGGCGATGTGCACGGCGGCGGCGCTGCCGGGCCAGGCGTTCGCGGCCGGGGAGCCCGCCGCGTACACCTTCGATCCCGGGGCGAAGGAGATCGATGGTGCCCAGGCCAGCACCGATGCGTCGGCGCTGAGGCCCGGATCGGTCTACAAGAGCTCGATCAAGCCCGGCGAGAAGCTCTACTACCGCCTCGACCTCGACGCGAAGACGAACGCCTACGTCTCGGCGGTGGCCGTGCCCAGGGGCGGCGGCCAGGTCGCCTACGGGGACGGGATCAGGGTCAGCATCCGCAACAGCACGGACCTCCAGTGCAGTTCGGACGACGCGCGGTTCGAATCGGCGGAGTTCGCCCGGCCGATCGCCACGTACGCCTACCGGATCACGGACAAGGACAGCAGCACCTGCCAGGAGGCCGGCACGTACAACGTCCTGATCGAGCGGGAGAGCAAGGAGACCTCGGCGCCCGACGAGTGGGACCTGGAGCTGCGCTACGCGTCGGAGCCGCAGCTGAAATCGGCCGGTTCGATGCCGACCGACGCGCCGGAGGACTGGCCGTCGGCCTCGCCCGTGCCGCCCACCGCTGCCCCGCAGAAGCGGTCGGGCGGCACCAGCTACAACGACGCGACCGGTCTGGAGACCGGTGAGTGGCAGGAGAAGGACGGCATCGAGCCGGGGCAGACCCTCTTCTACCGGGTGCCGGTGGACTGGGGCCAGCAGCTCTACGTCACCGCGGACCTGAGCAACAGCAACGCCTCGGACGAATACATCGGCAACGCGCTCGCGCTCTCCCTCGACAACCCGGCACACGGCCACGTCGACTCCGCGACGCCGCTGTCGTACTCCGGGAAGCCCGCCTCCGTGTCGCTGGATCCGCTGCCCCCGGTGGCGTACGAGAACCGCTTCGACTCCAACGGCAACATCAGCGCGATGCGGTTCGCCGGCTGGTACTACCTGTCGGTGACACTCAGCCCGGAGGTCGCGAAGTCGTACGGCGACAAGGCGATCGGGCTGACCCTCAAGGTCAAGGTCGAGGGGGAGGCCCGGAATTCGCCGTACAAGGGGGACGCCGGGATCTTCTCGGTCACGCAGGACGACAAGGACATGGCGAGGAGCGGCCTGAGCGCCCCGCAGGCGGCCAGGAGCGACAAGATGAAGACGGTCGCAGTGGCCGGGATCGGCGCGGGTTCGGTGCTGGTGCTCGGGCTCGGGGTGTGGACGCTGCTGGCCCGGCGCCGCGCCGCGAGCACCGCCCCGGCGGGCCCGTCCGCCGACGCGCAGCCGTACGGGGGCCCGCCGCAGGCCTGGTAGCCGGGCCCGTACGGCAGGGCCCGGGGCGAGCGGACTCAGCTCTGGGTCAGTGCCCAGATGCCCACCGCGAAACAGATCAGCGCCACCACCAGCACCGGGACCGCCACCTTCGGGGACGGTCCCGGACGTCGCTGCGGGGCGCGTGCCGCAGCGGCCACCGGGCCCTGCGGGGACGCCCCCGCGCCGGGCGCGGCGGCGGGAGCCTGCGGCTGCCCGACGGTGTACGCGCGGGTGAGGGCCGGTTCGTGCTGCACGGCGGCCGTGGGCGCCTGCGAGAGATCCGGTGCGGGAGCGGGAGCGGGGACGGGAGCGGCGTAGGGGGAGGCCACGTGCGGCGTGGTCGGCTGAGCCTGCTGAGGCGGCGGCGTGGGCTGCTGCGGGGGCGGCGGGAGGTGGAAGCTGCCCGTCTCCGACATCGGGACCGGCGGCTGGGCGTACGGCTGCTGTAGGGGCTGCTGGGCCGACGTCTCGCCCGGCGGCTGGGCTTCCTGGACGCTCTGGGGGTTCAGCGGGTTCTGCGGGTTCTGCGGGTTCTGAACGGGGGCCGTGATCGGTCCGCTGGGGCCGAAACCTGCTGGCAGCGGCCCGAGTTGGTCGAAGACCTCCACCGGCTCGTCCTCGACCGCGGGCTCCGGCAGCATCTCGACGGCGGCCGTCAGCGCCTTGCGCGCACCCGTGGCCGTACGGAACCGGGCCTGCGGATCCGGCTGCAGCAGCCCCGCGAGAACCTGCCACAACGGCTCGGGGATCCCCTCCGGGGCGGACGGCGTGCCGTGCGAGGCGAAGTGCTCGACGAGCGCCTGTGCGTCGGGCTTCCTGCCCTGGAGCAGATACAGCGCGACCAGACCGACCGCGAACAGGTCCGCGGGGAAGTCGGGTTCCGCGCCCATCATTTGCTCGGGAGCGAAGTAACCGGGCGTTCCCACCACGTAGTTGGTCTCGGTGAGACGCGGCTCTCCCTTGCGCATGGAGATCCCGAAGTCGGAGAGCCGCAGATGCGGTCGTCCGGTTCCGGTCGCTTCCATCAGGATGTTGGCCGGTTTGATGTCCCGGTGCACGACGCCCTCCGCGTGCACCGTGGACAGTCCGGACAACAGCTGGTCGAGGAGCGTGCAGACGAAACGGGGCGGCAACGGCCCGTAGTCACCGATGACATGGGCCAGCGAACCGCCGCTCACCAGATCCATGGTGAACAGGACCTTGTCGTCGTCCGCGGCCCAACTGGCGGGCGCGAGCACATGTGGATGCTCGATCCGCAGCGCCTGCTCGCGGACGAAGCGCAGCAGCGTGTGTGCGTCGCTCTGCTGGAGGACCTTGGCCGCCACATAGCGGCGGCGCCGGTGGTCCCAGGCCCGCCAGACGGCGCCGACCCCACCACGTCCGATCGGATCGATCAGTTCGTACCGACCGGCGAAGACCTCACCCATTGCGCTGCGCCCGCTCCCAGTTCCTGTTTCGGCCACGGTCGGCCTTCGGAGGTAGTGCCCGGCCGATCCGGCCGATCCGTCCAGTGCCCCGACAGGCAACGTTCGCCCCGTCGCAGCGCGCGGCGCGTGCTCTCGCCGCACCGCCCGAAAGCCCGAGCACATCCAGTACGAGGACTTCCGGCCGGCACGCCGAGAGCACGCGCCGCGCAACGCTCCTTGACGGGCAAACGCTGCCTGCCGCGGTACTAGCTCTGGTGTCCCTCGTAGTGCGCCACCGCGTCCGCGGTGCGCCCCGCGCCGTACACCTTGAGGAACTCTGCCAGTTCCGGGTGGGTCGGGGCGAGGGAGTCGGCGGCATCGATGATGTCACCGGCGGCCGAGACCGACCGCAGCAGCGACTGGATCTCGCGGACCACGCGCCGGACGGTGGGGGCGCCGCCGGTGGTCGAGGTCTGGCCGGTGCCGGTGAGGACGGATCCGCCCTGGGACTTCTTGATCTCTTCCATGCGGTCGGTGGCCTCGCCCGCGCTGACGCTGCCGTCCGCGACCTGCCCGGCCAGCTCCTGGAGCGCCTGCACACGCTGGACGACCGCAGGGTTGCCGATCTTCGCCCGCTGGCCGCTCATCAGCTGGGAGAGCATGGGGGCGGACAGCCCGAGGACAGCGGCGAGCCGGGCCTGGTTCAGACCGAGATCATCGATCAGCCGGCGGAAGAGCGCCCCGAGAGGCTCTCCGTACCAACTGCGCTGAAGCTCCCTGGCCCTTGCCGTTGCCTCTTGCTGCGCTGCATCCATGGCGTCTCCCCTTCGCTGCGGCTTCGCTGCTGCGAACCTCGTCGAGCATCTTACGGAGAGTGGTCGCCGACCGGGAGACCCCATCTTTTTTGCAGGATTCCGGGGAGTACCCGGTACTCTGGTCTGCGGCGGTGGCCAAGACGCTGAAGCGTCCGGGGCTGTCCGTTTTTCGGGGCCTTAGCTCAGTTGGTAGAGCGCTGCCTTTGCAAGGCAGATGTCAGGAGTTCGAATCTCCTAGGCTCCACTCGGTAAATGCCCTCTGACCTGCGGAAACGCGGTTTCAGGGGCATTTTTTTGTGCTCATTGGCGGGTGCCGACGTGCCCGCTGCAGGCGGCGGAGTCCTTGCTTCCCAAGGAGTTTGCAGGCGGGCCTCTCTCCTGTGGATCTCCTGGAACCTCGCGGGCCAGGACGGCCGTCCTGGTGGTGCCGCCACAGACCTTCGGATGCCGTGTGAGCCGGCGCAGCGGTGCTTCCGATGGTTTCTCCAAGGGGAGCGAACGGCGTCGTACTGCCGGCCATGTTCAGGCTTGGACTCCTACCATTTCCAGGACCACGAGAGGGCGGGCGGTCTCAGCCGCGTCCCCGGGGCGGCCAGTTCTCCCGCAGCCACGCCAGGTCGGTCTCGGCGCGGTCGCGGGACGCCTGCTCGCGGGTGAAGACCGCGTCCGTCTTGGTCAGGACCAGGGTGTAGGGGCGTCCCTGACGCCGGGTGGTGTGGGACACGGGCAGGCCGGCCAGGTCGATACGGCTGTGGACGTGCCGGCGCCTGGCCTGGGCGAGCGGCCACTCCATGAGCCGGCGGGTGCGGGAGACGAGGAAGGCGTCGAGGTCGGGGCAGAGGTCGCAGCCTGATCCGCAGGCCCCGGCCGGGGGGAGCGACCAGTCGTCCGCCGCGCGCACGGGGCGGGTGACAGCCGTGGTGAGCAAGCCCTCGCAGTGGTCGGCGAGCGCTTGGAAAGCTTCGGTTGCGGGTGCGCCGTCGCCTGCGGTCGTCGGCCGACGGGCCGCAGTGCGCAGGGCGGGGAGCAGACACTCCAGGACGGTGTCCGGCAGGCCGCGCAGCGCGGTGACGACCGTATCGGCGGTCCTGGGGTCGCATGCCCGCAGGATGTGGGCCAAGGGAGCGCCGAGCCGCTCCATGCCCGCGCGGCGCTCCGTCTCCCGGCCCACGTCGAGCCAGCGGGCCAACTGTTGCCCGGCCGCCTGCCAGGCGCCCTCGGTCAGTGGTGCCGCCACCGCGTCCCCGTCACCGTCGGCGGTCCGCAGCGCGGCGCAGAGGCCGGGCAGCGACGCGAGCCACGCCGCGCGGTCGGCCCCGGTGTACGCGCCGACCGTCCCGAACCAGCCGCTGATGACCTTGCGTGCCCACGTCCGTCCGTAGCGTGCGGCCGCTTCCGCGAGATCGGGGGCATGCCGCTCACTCAGGGTCTCCACCCCGAAAGGCGCAAGGAGCATCGCGGCGATGTCCGCGTCACGCAGTCCCACCGCGACATGCAGGGCGGCGGTGAAGAGGGGCGCGGCCGCCTCTCCCGGCCCTTGGTGCTCCCAGAAGGGGGCGAGCGACCGGGCGAGGGCGCGCGCCCGGTCGAGTTCGCCTGCGTCGAGGTGGCCCTGGAGTTCGTGCAGGGCTCCCTCCGAGCCGGCCTCGGCGCGGGCCGCGAACGATCGTTGCCGGGGCCACAGCACCACTGCGGCCCGCCGGTACCAGCGGTCCAGGGTATTGCCGTAGTTGCCCATGTAGCCCTCGTACTCGGACTGGTAGGGCGTGAGGTCCTTGGTATCCGTGGTGGCGCAGACCTCGGCGTACGGGACGGGCAGGGAGATCTCCTCGCCGCCGGTGCCGTCCGGGCGGGTCCACCAGCCGAGGGTGATCTCGTCGTCGATCAGGTCGCCCAGTTCGTAGTCGGAGAAGTCACCGCTGCGGCGGCGTTCGGCCCCGGGCTCCCCGTCGGGGTCGAGGAGGCACTCCCCCTCGCATTCCTCGTCCTCGCAGTCGTCGAAGTGTTCGACTTCCCCGTAGTAGTCGTAGCGGTCGTAGGGCGGGACGGCGTCCCAGGTCTCCTTCACCTCGGCCAGGGCCAGCACCGCTTCACAGTCGGCTTGCCCGGCGGCCTGGCGGAGCCGGGATGCGCGGGTGGCGTCGGCGCCCTTGAGACGGTCCCAGTCCAGGCCGCGCTGGGTGTACTCGTGGTCGAGGAGGTAGACGAGCCGGTTGGGAGGCGTGGTCTCCGGGCGGTCGTAGGGGTAGCGCTGCTCGGCCGGGGCGGTGAAGTGCTCGGTCAGGCAGTGGGCCAGATCGGCGACGGGGCCGCCGGAGTTCCCGCCGGCCGGCCCGACGCGCTCGGCGAGCAGGTTCATGGTGAGGGTGACGCGGTACCCGGAGGTGACGGGCTTCACCTCGTGACGGCAGTCCGCGTAGAAGGCGACGAACGTGAGCTGCTCCCGGGATGCCCGGTGGATGACGCTGCGGCCCGCGTGTTCGACGACGAGTTCGCCGCCGCTGTGGTGGGAGGGCAGCGAGACGACCAGGGTGCCCACCATGGAGTCGTCCTTCTCGGAGTCCTGGTGCGGGAGGAAGAACTGGCCCTTGCCGTAGACGAGGAGCGCGTGCGGTTCGGCCCGCAGGGCAGTGGTGGGCGGCAGACCGAGGGCGTGACGGGCGCCGTCGAGGACTCCGCTCAGGGTGCGGTCCCAGTCGGGGCCGCCGAGCGCGATCCGGTCCGGGGTGATCTCCCAGGTGTCGCGCACGCTGGTGTCGGACAGCGTCTGCTCACCGCGGCCGAAACGGGCCTGCCTGGCTTGCGCGATCAGCTTCCTGGTGACGGGAGCGCGCAGCGGCAGAGGCAGTTCTCCGACACCGTCGACCGCGATACGCAGCGTACGGGCGGACACCTCGACGCGGGTAGTGAAGTCCCCTCTTCGCTCCGCGTCTTCCAGCAGCTCCGCCAAGCGCTTCCGTGCTCCGTGTCCCATGGTCCTTCGTTCCCCTGATAGACAGCGTGCCATTCCGCCCGTCCCGCGAACCCTAGTGCTGCGGGAAGTCCCTTTTCCCGGATGGCGGAAGAGCCTTGACATTCGCCTTCTGCGTCGGTAGGCCGAGACCATCCGGAGCCGCGAGCAGATCCTGGCCGCCGTCGGTCCGGCAGAGTAACCCTCGCGCCATCGATGTCACCGGACCGGAGCGCCACCACTTCCGGTGGTGCGAGAAGGACATCGACATCGTCGGCCGGGGCCACCAGATCCACGCCGTCGCGGCAGCCGGTGTGCAGGCCGTCGTTCCCGGACGCAGGGGGTGATTTGCGCAAGCACTCGATGGATAGGGGCATGCATACCCTGGCTTCATAGGTGATGACGTGAGATCTGTGGCGCATGGGTTCGTGACTGCGACGACTTACTCGGCCGTGCTGACACGTCAGCCACGGGGCACGGATCTACCAGGATCGAGCGGGACGCGGGAGGACATAAGCGGGGGTGTTTGTCCGGGTTCTGCGGCGTATTCGCAGGTCGGGAGGGTGACGATTTCGGGTTCGAATCTCCTGGGCTCCACATACCAAACCCCCTCCGACCAGTACGAACACGGTCGGAGGGGGTTTCGCGTGCTGCCGTTGTCCTGATCAGCGCCGGTCGTCCGGTCCGGTGCCGTCCCTGCCCTCCGGGCCGTTCGGCCCGTCGGCCTCCGAGTCGTCCCGCTTGGCCCGGGCGTCGGGGTCGAGCGGGGTCGGGCCGCTGCCGTCGACCGAGGTCAGCGGGGCACGGTCGGAGACCTCCGTGGCCGCGGGCGGTTCGACCAGCCAGTCGGGGTTGGCCTGCTTGTCCCACCACCGCCAGACGGCGTAGGCGCAGCCCGCCACGAGGCCGGCCACGACGAGCCCCTTGAACAGCCGCCCCGCTTTCGCCCGCCGCTCGTGTTTTCTGGCCAGCTGCCGGATCTCCTCCGCCGTGACCTGGCTGCGCAGCGCGGCCAGCGCGGCGGCACTGCGGGCCGTGGCCTCCTCGGCCACGGGCTGGGCGACGGCCATCGCGTGCTCGACCCGTGGCACCGTGAAGTCCGCGGCGCTGCGGGCCGCCCGGCGGGTGTGAAGAGCGGCGCGCCGGCCGACCTCGTCGACCTTGGGCGGCACATGGGTGAGGGCCAGTTCGATACGTGGCGCCAGATGCGCGTCGTACTGGACGCGGGCTTGCCGGGCCGCCTTGGACACCTTCGGCGCGAGCCGTGTGCGGGCCTCGTGCGCGAGATGTGCGGCCTGGTCCTTGGCCGTGTCGGCGTAGGGCGCCACCACTTCCGCGGCGTGCTGCACGCTGTCCTTCGCCGAGTCGGTTGCGGCGCGCACGCTGTCGATGCGGGTCACGGGATCCTCCTCCTTGGTGGCGGGTAGACACTCCGCCTCTCCACCCATTTCGAGATCATGCCCGCCGGAGCCCTGTCTGGCATGTGGGACGGGCATCCGGGTTATTCAGGTCATGCACGACATCTAAGGGCGATGTGGTGCAAGGGGAGCTTGCCGACGACAATGCCACGGTTCGCTCCAGCCCGCGCCGCTTCGTCACGCACTTGGCCGCATTTGTTCCTGCGGGGAGCGGCGCGGAAGCGGCGGCTGCGGGCGAGGCGCTGAACGGGGCAGGAAGGTGAGCGCCACGCGTTCGACGGCGGCGGCCGAACGGCCGGGACGCGATGTCCGTGCGAGGATCGTCGGACGTCACTGAAGACTTACGGAAGGCAGATCGTGGCTGAGCAGCTTTACGCCACCTTGAAGACCAACCAGGGCGACATCGAGATCCGGCTCCTGCCGAACCACGCGCCCAAGACGGTCAAGAACTTCGTGGAGCTCGCCAAGGGCGAGCGTGAGTGGACGCACCCCGAGACCGGTGAGAAGTCGACGGACAAGCTGTACGACGGCACCGTCTTCCACCGCGTCATCAGCGGCTTCATGATCCAGGGCGGCGACCCGCTGGGCAACGGAACCGGTGGCCCGGGGTACGAGTTCGCGGACGAGTTCCACCCCGACCTCAGCTTCAACAAGCCGTACCTGCTGGCCATGGCCAACGCGGGTCCGGGCACCAACGGCTCGCAGTTCTTCGTGACGGTTTCGCCGACTGCCTGGCTGACCGGCAAGCACACCATCTTCGGTGAGGTCTCCAACGAGGCCAGCAAGAAGGTCGTGGACGCCATTGCCGCCACCCCGACCAACGCCCGCACCGACCGTCCGGTGCAGGACGTCGTGATCGAGTCGGTCGTCGTCGAGACCCGTTGATCACCTGAGGTCACCGGGCGGTCACACAGTGATTGCCCGTTCGGGAACCAACCGCCCTGCCCGTCCGTACTGATACATGGCGGACGAGCAGGGCGGCGTTGTGCGTGCAGGTGCCTGCCACGACGAGGACCGAAGGGACCGGGAAGCGATGGGACCGATGGACCGGCAGCCGCCGGGCGGCACGGATCAGCCGGCCGCCGCGGACGGCTCGCTCAGCTGCTACCGCCACCCCGGTCGCGAGGCGAACATCCGCTGCACCCGCTGCGAGCGCCCGATCTGTCCCGAGTGCATGGTCAATGCCTCGGTCGGCTTCCAGTGCCCGGACTGCGTACGCCAGGGATCGGGTACGGGGCACGGCCCGGCCGCCAATGTGCCGCGCACCGTCGCGGGCGGCAGTATCACCGCCGATCCCCGCCTGGTCACCAAGATCCTGCTCGGCATCAACGTCGCCGTGTACCTCGCGGTGCTGGCGAGAGGCACCGAGCTGGTCGACGAGCTGATGCTGCTCGGCCGCGCCACGACCCACTACGGCGGTCCGCTCGAAGGTGTCGCGGAGGGCCAGTGGTACCGGCTGGTGACGTCGATGTTCCTGCACCAGGAGGTGTGGCACATCGCGTTCAACATGCTGGGGCTGTGGTGGCTCGGCGGGCCGCTGGAAGCGGTGCTCGGCCGTGCCCGCTTCCTCACGCTCTACATGATCTCCGGCCTGGCCGGGAGCGCCCTCACCTACTGGCTCTCCGCGCCCGTGCAGGGCTCGCTCGGGGCCTCCGGGGCGATCTTCGGACTGCTGGGCGCCACCGCCGTGCTCATGCGCCGGCTCAACTACGACATGCGCCCGGTCTTCGCGCTGCTCGCGGTGAACCTGGTCATCACCTTCAACCCCTGGGGCGGAATCGCCTGGCAGGCCCATGTCGGCGGCCTGATCGCGGGCACGCTGATCGCGATCGGCATGGTCCACGCCCCCCGCGAGCGGCGCGCACTGGTGCAGTACGGCACCTGCGCCCTGGTTCTGGCGGCCGTGATCCTCGTGGTCGTCGCCAGAACGGCCGCGCTGACCTGAGTGGGCATCGCCCCCTGGCTGGTGCCGCGGCACTAGTTGTCCACAGCGAGTGCCGGATCTTGTGCATTCTGTGGGAACAACTGTGCCCCTTGTCGCTGAGCTGGGTTTTTCCAGTCGGGACAAGGGGCGTGCCATCCCTCGATGAGGGAGACTGCAGTCACATCGGCGTCAACTGCCAGGGAGTTATCCACAGATCGTCTGACCTTTTCCCCTGCCTGTGGATAACGCTGTGGGTAACTCGGGGCAAGGCTTGCCGGACGGGGTCCCGCTGTGCACCTACGAGCGCCGCGGTACTACTTCCACTGCGTGGAGACACCGAAGCCGCCGGCGATGAAGCCGAAGCCGACGACGATGTTCCAGTTCCCCAGGTCTGTGATGGGCAGGTCGCCGTCGGTCACATAGAAGACGACGATCCAGGCCAGGCCGATCAGGAAGAGCGCCAGCATCACCGGCGCCACCCAGCTGTGGCTGGTCAGCTTTATGTTGGTCGCCTGCTTCGCCGGAGGGGGCGTGAAGTCGGCCTTCTTGCGGATACGTGACTTCGGCACGAGGAACTCTCCTGTCGATGCGCTGCGTGACCGCGCAGGGAACTGTGGCTGGCGCCGGGGCGGGCTCGAAGGGGAATCCTGCCTCCCCCGGCCGTCAGTTAGCGTAGTGCTTCCCTGGCGTCGAAGGAGATAAGGGTACGTTGAGCAATTCTGCCGACTCCCCCCAAGGGCCCGTCCGGCGCACCTTCCGGCACCCGGCCCGTGTGCTCACCGCTGCCGTCTTCGCGCTTGCCGGGCTGATCTTCGTCACCAGCGCCAACACGGCCAAGGGCACCAACATCCGCACCGACTCCTCGCTGCTGAAGCTCTCCGATCTCATCCAGCAGCGCAGCAACAAGAACGCCCAGCTGGACGAGACCACCGCGGCCGTGCGCAAGGACATCGACGCCCTCGTCCGGCAGGACGACGGCAGTACCGAGGCGGAGGACGCCCGGCTCAAGGAGCTGGAGCGGGCCAGCGGCACCACGAAGCTCACCGGCCGATCGGTGAGCGTCACCCTCAACGATGCTCCGCCCAACGCCACAGCCAACCCCGGCTACCCCGACCCGCAACCCAATGACCTGGTCATTCACCAGCAGGACCTGCAGGCGGTCGTCAATGCCCTCTGGCAGGGCGGTGCCCGGGGCATCCAGGTCATGGACCAGCGGCTGATCTCCACCAGCGCGGTGCGCTGTGTCGGCAACACCCTGATCCTCCAGGGCCGGGTCTACTCCCCGCCGTACAAGATCACCGCGGTCGGTGACCCGGGCAAGCTCAAGCAGGCGCTCAACAACTCCCCGGCGATCAGCAACTACCTGCTGTACGTGAAGGCGTACGGGCTCGGCTGGAAAGTCGACGAGCACGAGGCGGTGACTCTTCCCGGCTACTCGGGCACAGTGGACCTCCACTATGCGGAGCCGGTGAAGTAGCGAGCGGCTGTGGGGAGGCCGGCCAGGTGTCGGTACGACTGATCGTCAGGACGTTCAGTGAACTCTGCATCACCATCGGTGCCCTGATCGTACTCTTTGTGGTGTACGTCCTGTTCTGGACCGGTGTGAAGGCGGCCGACGCCACCGAGGGGCAGATCGATTCCCTGCGCAGCCGGTGGGCGCAGGGAGCGGTGTCCGCTCCGGGCCCACAGGACTCCCCGACGGCGAATCCATCGGAGCCGCCGAAGTCATCGGGGTCGTCGAAAGAGCCTCCCGCCCCCGCCGCGTACCGGGACGGAAAGCCGTTCGCGATGCTGTACATACCCCGCTTCGGCAAGGGATGGGAGTGGCCCATCCTGGAGAACACCGAGGTCAGGACCTTGCAGAAGGGTCTCGGTCACTACACGGGGACCGCCCGTCTCGGTGAGACCGGTAATTTCGCGGTGGCCGGACACCGCCGTACCTACGGGGATCCGTTCAAGGACTTCCCGAAGCTGCGTCCGGGAGACGCGGTGGTGCTGACGGACGGGACGACGTGGTTCACGTATCGCATAGACAAGAAGCCCTACCGGACGGTGCCGAGCGACATCGGGGTCATCGACCCCGTACCCCGCAAGTCCGGCTTCGACGGGCCGGGCCGCTATCTGACGCTGACCACCTGCGAGCCCGAATGGGGCAGCAGTCACCGGCTGATCGCCTGGGCGCACCTCGACGCCACTCGGCCTGTGACCGAAGGCAAGCCGGCAGCTTTCCACAGCTGACCCACGCTCCTGCCCCGGCCCCTTAGTCTGGTTCCGTACCGAATGGAGGGGACAGCATGTACGGCTGGATCTGGCGGCATCTGCCGGGCAACGCATGGGTGCGTGCGCTCATCTCGCTCGTGCTGGTGCTGGCCGTCGTCTACGCGCTTTTCCAGTACGTCTTCCCTTGGGCGGAACCGCTGCTTCCGTTCGGCGATGTGACGGTCGACGGCTCGACCGGAACGGAGGCCGGTCGGTGAGTGCCCGCATTCTCGTCGTGGACAACTACGACAGCTTTGTCTTCAACCTCGTCCAGTACCTCTACCAGCTCGGCGCCGAATGCGAAGTGCTGCGCAATGACGAGGTGACCACGGCACACGCCCAGGACGGCTTCGACGGCGTCCTGCTGTCGCCCGGTCCCGGCACCCCGGAGCAGGCGGGCGTCTGCGTCGAGATGGTGCGCCACTGCGCGGCGACGGGCGTCCCGGTCTTCGGGGTCTGCCTCGGGATGCAGTCGATGGCGGTGGCGTACGGCGGCGTGGTGGACCGAGCCCCGGAGCTGCTGCACGGCAAGACCTCGCCGGTGACCCATGAGGGAGCGGGAGTCTTCGCCGGTCTGCCGTCCCCGTTCACCGCGACCCGCTACCACTCGCTCGCCGCCGAACCGGACACCGTCCCGGCGGAGCTGGAGGTGACGGCGCGGACCGCCGACGGCATCATCATGGGGCTGCGCCACCGCGAACTGCCGGTGGAGGGCGTGCAGTTCCACCCGGAGTCGGTGCTGACCGAGCACGGACACCTGATGCTGGCCAACTGGCTGGCACAGTGCGGTGACACAGGGGCCGTCGCGAGGTCGGCGGGGCTCGCGCCGGTGGTGGGCAAGGCCGTCGCGTGACCGCACTCCGCCCCGAACACGACGCCGGACAGGACGGCCCGTACGAGCAAGGAGCGTACGAGGCCGCAGGCGCGTTCGAGGCGGCGGTCGACCGATTGGCGGACCCGTTGAACGATCCGCTGCCGGGGCAGCACGCCTCGCCGTGGTTCAGGGCGGACAACATCACGGCCGAGGCACAGACAGAGCCTCCGGCGCAGGTTCAGGCGGCCCAGGGCGTGCAGAGTCCTGAGGGGGCTCCGCGGGAGTGGTACGACCCCGAGGGGTTCGAACGGGACTGGTACGGGCAGCAGGCGCCCGCTCCGGCTCCTGTACCGCCCCCTGTCCCGACACCCGCTCCGCCCCCTGTCCCGACACCCGCTCCGGCCCCTGTCCCGGCCGCCGCTCCGGAGCCCCGGGTGCAGCCCGCGCCTCTTCCCTTCCCGCTCGACGACGAGACGATCGGCCTGCGGACCGGCCTTGGCCCGGGCCTCGAACCGGACCTTGAGCCGGGTCCGGATCGGGATCGGGCGGGCGCGGATCGGGCGGGCGCTGAGAGCTTCGGGGAGTCCGGACCGGACTCCGACTCCGAAGGCGCCGATCCGGAGCCGCGTACCGGCGGCCGCGCCGAACGCCGCCGCGCCGCCAAGGGGCGGGGCCGCCGCCGTGCCGAACAGCAGCCGGAATCCGCGGCTCCGGCCGCCCCGCAGGCCGACAAGCCGATGTCGCGCGTCGAGGCACGGCGTGCGGCGCGAGCGGCCAAGGACAGCCCGGCCGTGGTGGCCAGCCGGGTCACCGGAGAGCTGTTCATCACGCTCGGTGTGCTGATGCTGCTGTTCGTCACGTATCAGCTGTGGTGGACGAATGTGCGCGCCGACCAGTACGCCGGCAAGGAGACGCACAAGATCCAGGACGACTGGGCGAAGGGCGACCGCAATCCCGGTGTGTTCGAAGCGGGGCAGGGGTTCGCCATCATCCATATCCCCAAGCTGGACGTGGTCGCTCCGATCGCCGAGGGCATCAGCAAGGAGAAGGTCCTCGACCGGGGCATGATCGGTCACTACGGCGAGGGCGCGCTCAGCACCGCGATGCCGTCGGCCAAACAGGGCAATTTCGCCCTGGCCGGTCACCGAAACACACACGGCGAGCCGTTCCGCTACATCAACCAGCTGAATCCCGGCGACCTGATCGTGGTCGAGACGCAGGACACGTACTACACGTACGAGACGTCGAACACCCTGCCTCAGACGTCGCCGTCCAACGTCTCGGTCATCGACCCTGTTCCGCAGGGTTCCGGTTTCACCGGGCCGGGCCGGTACATCACTCTGACGACCTGTACGCCGGAATTCACGAGTACGTACCGTTTGATCGTCTGGGGCAAGATGGTCGACGAACGACCGCGCAGCAAGGGGAAGCCCGACGCGCTCGTGGGCTGAATCATCATCACGACAGGGACGGGTGCGGTGACAGCGAGGACCGAGCACGAAGAGCGAACCGGAGAGTCCGTGCCCCCGCCCCGGAGCCGGGGCCGCCATCCCGTCGCGACCGTGGTCAGCGTCTTCGGCGAACTGCTGATCACCGCGGGGCTGGTGCTGGGACTCTTCGTCGCTTACTCCCTCTGGTGGACGAACGTGCTCGCCGACCGTGAGGCCACCAAGCAGAGCGACACCATTCGCGACCGCTGGGCGGGCGGGCCGGGCGCGCTGGACACCAAGGACGGCATCGGCTTCCTGCACGTCCCGTCCATGAAGAACGGCGAGGTGCTGGTCAAGAAGGGCACCGAAACCGAGACCCTCAACAACGGCATCGCGGGCTACTACACGGACCCGGTGAAGTCTGCCCTCCCGTGGGACAAGAAGGGCAACTTCACCCTGGCCGCCCACCGCGACGGGCACGGCGCCAAGTTCCACAACATCGACAAGGTGAAGACCGGGGACGCGGTCGTCTTCGAGACCAAGGACACCTGGTACGTCTACAAGGTCTTCAAGGAGCTTCCCGAGACGTCGAAGTACAACATCGACGTTCTCCAGGCGGTACCGAAGGGATCGGGCGCGAAGAAGCCCAGCCGCTACATCACGCTGACGACCTGCACGCCGGTCTACACGTCGAAGTACCGCTACATCGTGTGGGGCGAGCTGGTACGCACGGAGAAGGTGGACAAGGACCGCACGAAGCCGGCGGAACTGCGCTAAGGCGTCCATGGCGGCCACGACTCCGGTGAAGGGGTGCTGTTCCTGCGGCCGCCGGAGGCGCCGCACGTGGACGTCGTGCCGGACGGGCCGCCGCTCGATCTGCTGGACGTTCTCGCGGAGGCCGATGAGTTCCCGTTGCTGTCCATCGGATGCATGTGTGTATGCGACGGATTTCTCGTGGCGGGCACACAAAGGGCCCCGGTCGCCGTGTGGCGGCCTGGGCCCTTTGGGAGTCGGACGGGCTCGGGGTCAGTCCCGGCGTGAGCCGGACGGGCCGCCGAAGAAGTTGCCGTCTCCGCCGCCGCCCGGCACGGTGTGGACGTTGACCGCGCTGTTCTTGTCGACCTGCTGGCCGGCGATGGGCTGGAAGGCGAGGACCTTTGCCTTGTCGTCATTCGGCCCCTGCACCTGGCCGAGCTGCAGACCTGCCCCGGCAAGCAGTGCCTTCGCCTCAGCGAGTGTCTTGCCCTGCAGATCGGGAACCGTGGTCTGTTCCGGCTGCTGCGGGCCCTTCGAGACCGTCAGCACGATCTGGGCGGTCAGCGGCTGCATCGAGTCGGGCTCTGGCGTCTGGCTGATCACCTGGTTCGCCGGCTTCTCCGAGTCGACGTCGGTCCTGGAGACGTTCGTGAAACCCAGGCTGTTGAGCTGGGCCACGGCGGCGTCGTAGTCCCGGTCGGCGACGTTCGGCACCTTCCGGGTGGCCTGCTTGGCGACCGTGATCGTGACTTCGGAGTTCTTCTCGGCCTTCGAGTTGCCCGCGGGGTCCTGCTTGATGACCGTGCCCGCGGTCTTTTCGGACTCGACCGAGGTGACATTCACCGTGAAGCCCTTGGCTTCGAGGTCCTTGCGGGCGGTCGCCTCGGTCTTCTCCACGACGTCCGGGACTTCGACCTTCGGGGCGCCGGTGGAGACGACGACCGTGACGGTGTCCTTCTTCTCCATCTCCTCGTCGGAGGTCGGCGTCTGGCTGCAGATCTTGCCCTTGGGCTGCTCCTCGCACGGTTCGCGCGAGCCGATCTTCAGTACGACGTCGGCACTCTCCGCGAGCTTCTGTGCTTCCTTCACGGTCGAGCCGACCAGGTTCGGCACATCGATCCGGTTGCTGTCGTTGTTGCCGCTGAAGACCGACTTGCCGATCAGGATCGCGCCGATCAGCACCAGGACGCCTGCGACGATCAGCAGGATGGTCGAGGTGTTGCTCTTCTTCTGGCGGCGGCGGTCCGGGCGGTCGTCGTAGCCGTAGCCGCCGTCGTCCGGGTTGACCGGGGGCAGCATGGACGTGGGCGCGCCGTTCTGGTCGGCGGCGCGCAGTGCGGTGGTCGGCTGGTCGTTGCCGTATCCGTCGTAGCCGCCGTAACCGGCCGCTCCCATCGCCGCGGTGGCGGCGACCGGCTGGCCGTCGAGGCAGGCCTCGATGTCGGCGCGCATCTCGTCGGCCGACTGGTAGCGGTAGTCGGGGTCCTTGACCAGGGCCTTCAACACGATCGCGTCCATTTCGGGCGTGATCTCGGGGTCGAAGTTGCTGGGCTTCTGCGGCTCTTCCCGTACGTGCTGGTAGGCGACCGCGACCGGTGAGTCCCCGATGAAGGGCGGCCGGACCGTCAGCAGCTCGTAGAGCAGGCAGCCGGTCGAGTAGAGGTCGGAACGCGCGTCGACCTGCTCGCCCTTGGCCTGCTCCGGGGAGAGGTACTGGGCGGTGCCGATGACGGCGGCGGTCTGTGTCATCGTCATTCCGGAGTCGCCCATGGCGCGGGCGATGCCGAAGTCCATGACCTTGACCTGACCGGTGCGCGTCAGCATGACGTTCGCCGGTTTGATGTCGCGGTGGACGATGCCGGCGCGGTGCGAGTACTCCAGCGCCTGGAGGATGCCGACGGTCATCTCAAGGGTCCGCTCGGGCAGCAACTTGCGGCCGGAGTGCAGGAGCTCCCTGAGCGTCGACCCGTCGACGTACTCCATCACGATGTACGGGATGGAGACCCCGTCGACGTAGTCCTCGCCGGTGTCGTAGACGGCGACGATCGCCGGGTGGTTGAGCGAGGCGGCGGACTGGGCCTCACGGCGGAACCGGGCCTGGAAGGACGGGTCGCGGGCCAGATCGGCCCGGAGCGTCTTCACGGCTACGGTGCGGCCGAGCCGGGTGTCGTGTGCGAGGTAGACCTCGGCCATGCCACCACGGCCGAGCACCGAGCCCAGCTCGTACCGGCCGCCGAGGCGACGCGGCTCTTCCATAACTGTTCCAGCCCTCTCCGTCAGTCCCGACCGCACCGGTGTGTGGTCCGGCGGTGTGCTGCTCGCGCATACGCTACCGGCCGAGCACTACCTGTTCGGCCCGGAGTCCGGACCTGATACCTGACCGGTATCCCGATGTGCAGGTATGGCACCCGATGTGACGGGCATCACTTCTTGCTGTCGATGACCGCCTTCATGACGTCCCGTGCGATCGGGGCGGCCAGGCCGCCACCGGAGATGTCGTCGCGGTTGGCCTGGCCGTCCTCGACGACCACGGCGACGGCGACCGGGGAGCCGCTGTCGGTCTTGGCGTAGGAGATGAACCAGGCGTACGGCTTCTCACTGTTGTTCAGACCGTGCTGGGCCGTACCCGTCTTGCCGCCGACAGTGACGCCGTCGATGAGGGCCTTGGTTCCCGTGCCGTTCTTGACGACGGTCTCCATCATCTGCTGGAGCTTCTGCGCGTTCTCACCCGAGAGCGGCTGGCTGAACTGCTCCTTCTCGTGGGTGTAGATCACGTCGAGGTTGGGGGCCTGGCGCTCGGCGACCATGTACGGCTGCATCAGCTTGCCGTCGTTGGCCACGGCCGCGGCGACCATCGCCATCTGGAGCGGGGTGGCGCGGTTGGACGCCTGGCCGATGCCGGCCATGGCGTTCTGCGGCCGGTTGTCCTTGGGGTAGACGCTGGCGTCGGCGCGTACCGGGGTGAAGATCTCCTCGTTGAAGCCGAACTTGTTGGCCTCGTCGATCATCTTCTGGTTGCCGAGATCGTCACTGATCTTGCCGAAGACGGTGTTGCAGGACCATCGCAGAGCTTCCCGGAGCGAGGCGTTCTCGCACGGGATGTTGCCCTCGTTGTCGAGGTTGCCGGTGGTCAGCGGGAGCCGCCAGGGCAGCGGGGAGTCCGTCTTCTCGTCGATGTCCTCGTACAGCCCGTCCTCCAGGGCCGCGGCGGCGGTGACGACCTTGAAGGTGGAGCCGGGCGGATAGGTCTCGCGCAATGCCCGGTTGAGCATCGGCTTGTCCTTGTCCTTCAGGAGCTGCTGCCGGGCATCCGCATCCTTGAGAGAATTGCCCGCGAAGACCGAGGGGTCGTACGAGGGAGTGCTGACCAGGGCCAGGATGGCGCCGGTCTGCGGGTCGAGCGCGGCGACGGCGCCCTTCTTGTTGTCGAGTCCCTTGAAGGCGGCCTCCTGAGCGGCGCCGTTGAGGGTGGTGACGATGTTGCCGCCGGTCTTCTTCTCGCCGGTGAAGAGGGAGAGCGTACGGTCGAAGAACAGCTGGTCGCTGTTGCCGGTGAGGATCCCGTCTTCGATGCTCTCCAGCTGCGAGGCGTCGAACGCCTGCGAGGAGTAGCCGGTGACGGGGGCCCACATGGGGCCGTCCTTCCAGACCCGCTTGTACTTGAAGTCGCTGCCCTTGGTCTCGACGGACCCGGTGACGGGGTTTCCGTCGACGATGATGTTGCCGCGCTCGTGTGCGTACCGCTCGATCTGGACGCGGCGGTTGTGCTCGTTCGCGTTCAGCTCGTCGGCGCGGACGTACTGGAGCCAGTTGACACGGACCAGGAGAGCGAAGACGAGCAGCCCGCAGAAGATCGCAATCCTGCGGAGGGGCTTGTTCACGGTCGGACCACCTGGGTCATCTCGGCGTCGGGTGACGGGGCCGGGGCCGGCGCGGGGCGGCGTGCGGTGTCGCTGATCCGGAGCAGGATGCCGATCAGGGCCCAGTTGGCGATCACCGACGACCCGCCTGCCGCGAGGAACGGCATGGTCATACCGGTCAGCGGAATGAGACCCATGACACCGCCGGCGACGACGAAGACCTGAATGGCGAAGGAGCCGGAGAGCCCGATCGCGAGGAGCTTGCCGAAGGGGTCGCGGGCGGCGAGGGCGGTGCGGACACCGCGCTCGACGATCAGACCGTAGATGAGGAGGACGGCCATCATTCCGGCGAGCCCCAGCTCCTCGCCGACGGTGGCGAGGATGAAGTCGGAGTTCGCGGCGAAGCCGATCAGGTCGGAGTTGCCCTGGCCGAGCCCGGTGCCGAGGGTGCCGCCGGAGCCGAAGGCCATCAGGGACTTGGCCATCTGCTCGCTGGCCGGCAGCTCGCCCCATCCGGCGAACGGGTCGAGCCAGGCGGTGACACGCTGCTGTACGTGGGGTTCGAAGGTGGCCACACCGACGGCGCCGACCGCGGACATCAGCAGACCGAAGACGATCCAGCTGGTGCGCTCGGTGGCCACGTACAGCATCACGACGAACATGCCGAAGAACAGCAGGGACGAGCCCAGGTCGGTCTCGAAGACCAGGATCAGGATCGAGAAGGCCCAGACCATGAGGATGGGGCCGAGGTCACGGCCGCGGGGGAGATAGAGGCCCATGAAACGGCGGCTGGCCAGGGCCAGCGCGTCCCGTTTGACCATGAGATAGCCGGCGAAGAACACCGCGATGATGATCTTTGCGAACTCCCCTGGCTGGATCGTGCCGATGCCGGGGATCTTGATCCAGATCTTGGCGCCGTTCACCGCGGGGAAGAACATCGGAAGGATCAGCAGGAACAGCGCCACCACCATGGAGATGTAGGTGTAGCGCTGCAGGATGCGGTGGTCCTTGAGAACCAGCAGAACGATGACCAGCAGCGCGATGCCCACTGCCGAGAACAGCAGCTGCTTGGAGGCGGCGGGCGCGAAGTTCGGGGTCGCCTGGAACCGTTCGGACTGGTCCAGACGCCAGATGATGGCCAGTCCCAGCCCGTTGAGCAGCGTCGCCAGCGGCAGCAGCAGCGGGTCCGCGTACGGGGCGAATCTGCGGACGGCCAGGTGGCTGATGCCGCCGAGCAGGGCGAGTCCGAGCCCGTATCCGAGCATGCCGGAGGGCAGTTTGCCGTGGAGGGCGAGTCCGACATTGGCGTAGGCGAACACCGAGATGGCGACGGCGAAGATCACCATCATCAGTTCGGTGTTGCGGCGGCTCGGTGCGTCGATCGCGCCGATCGTGGTCGTGTTGGTGACAACGCTCATGGTGCTGAAGGCTCCCTACGGCTTTACTGCTTACCGCACTGCGGGACCAGCTTTTTCTCTTCCTCCGAGAGGCTGGGACCAGGAGTGGGAGTCGCTGCGGTCGGCTTGGTCTTGGCGGCGTTGGTCTTGGTGGCGTCCGTGTCCGTACCGCCGACTTGGCTCTCGTCCGGGCGCGCGTTGTTCTCGGCCGCGCGTCGCTGGGCGTCCTTCTTGCAGGCGGATGCCTGGAGAGCGAGTTCGCCGATCTTCTCCTGGGCGGCGGCCAGATCGCCCTCGGCGATGGTCGCCTTGACCTGCTTGCGCTGGTAGGGCGGGAGGTACTTGAGTTCGATCTCGGGGTGGTCCTTCTCGACCTTCGAGAGCGAGACCCAGGCCAGATCCTGGCTGATGCCGCGGAACAGCGCGACGTGGTCGTTCTTCGCGCCTACGTAGAACTGGTTCTGCGTCCAGCGGTAGCCGCCGTAGAGACTGCCGCCGATGACGGCGAGCGCCAGCACGGAGTAGAAGGACCGCTTCAGCCACTTGCGGCCGCCGCGCGGCTTGACGAAGTCGTCGTCGGTGTACGCGTCGAAGGAGCCGTCGGGCATTCCGCCGTAGCCGACGCCGTCACCGCTTCCGGGCGGACCGAAGCCCCCTGCGGGCGGCGGTACGGGGCGGCCGAGGCCGGCTGCCCGTCCGGCGGGGGTCTGCATGGCCGCCGTGCTCTCGGCGGCGGACATCTGCGCGGCCTGGTTCTCGGCGACCGCGCCGACGATGACCGGGGTGTCGTTGAACTGCGCGGCCAGGGTGTCGTTGCTGTCGACGTCGAGGACATCGGCGACGATGCAGGTGATGTTGTCGGGGCCGCCGCCGCGCAGGGCGAGCTGGATCAGCTCCTGGATGGTCTCCTGCGGGCCCTGGTAGCTGGCGAGCGTCTCTTCCATCGTCTGATGCGAGACGACGCCGGACAGCCCGTCGGAGCAGATCAGATAGCGGTCGCCGACCCGGACCTCACGGATGGAGAGATCGGGTTCGACATGGTCGCCGCTGCCCAGTGCACGCATCAGCAGGGCGCGCTGCGGGTGGGTGGTGGCCTCTTCCTCGGTGATCCGGCCCTCGTCGACCAGCCGCTGCACCCAGGTGTGGTCCTGGGTGATCTGGGTGAGTACGCCGTCGCGCAGCAGGTACGCGCGGGAGTCGCCGACGTGGACGAGGCCGAGGCGCTGGCCGGTCCAGAGCAGGGCGGTGAGCGTGGTGCCCATGCCCTCCAGCTGGGGGTCCTCCTCGACCATCATGCGCAGTTGGTCGTTGGCCCGCTGGACCGCCGTACCGAGCGAGGTGAGGATGTCCGAGCCCGGGACGTCGTCGTCGAGCTGGACGAGCGTGGAGATGACCTCGGAGCTGGCGACCTCGCCGGCTGCCTGGCCGCCCATGCCGTCGGCGATGGCGAGAAGGCGCGGTCCGGCGTAGCCGGAGTCCTCGTTGCCCTCCCGGATCATGCCCTTGTGCGATCCGGCGGCGAAGCGCAGGGAAAGACTCATGCGCACCTCTCCCGTCGGCTCGGGGTACAGCCGGTCTCGAGCCACACTGCCCACCCTCCGGTCGGGAGCCGGGCGGGGTCCGATGCCCGGACCGCCGCGGCTCGCTCGCTCCGCTCGCTCATTGTCGTACTACTTCCGCAGCTCGATGACGGTCTTGCCGATCCGGATCGGCGCGCCCAGCGGAACTGGTGTCGGGGTGGTGAGTCGGGTCCGGTCGAGATACGTGCCGTTGGTGGACCCGAGATCCTCGACGATCCACTGGCCGTCACGGTCGGGGTAGATCCTGGCATGCCTGCTGGACGCGTAGTCGTCGTCCAGCACGATCGTTGAATCGTGCGCCCGGCCCAGCGTGATGGTCTGCCCCTGGAGCGCCACCGTGGTGCCGGTGAGGCTGCCCTCGGAGACGACCAGCTTTGTGGGTGCCCCCCGGCGCTGGCGGCCCGACTGCTGGCGTTGCTGCGGTGGTGCCGCGGCATTCTGGCGGGCCTGTGACGGTCGCGCGTCGTTGGCAGTGCGGCGTGAGCCGCGCTGCGTGACGCGCGTTCCGAACAGGTCGCTGCGGATGACCTGAACGGCCACGATCACGAACAGCCACAGAACAGCCAGGAAACCTAGCCGCATGACCGTCAGGGTCAGCTCTGACATTGCCCCCGCTTCACCCTTCGGCTTGCCGGTAAACGATGGTGGTGCTGCCCACGACGATCCGCGAGCCGTCGCGGAGCGTAGCGCGGGTGGTGTGCTGCCCGTCTACCACGATGCCGTTGGTAGATCCGAGATCCTGGATCGTCGAGGGCGTTCCGGTCCGGATCTCACAGTGCCGACGCGATACGCCGGGGTCGTCGATCCGCACGTCGGCGTCGGTGCTGCGCCCCAGCACCAGCGTCGGGCGGGAGATCTGATGGCGGGTGCCGTTGATCTCGATCCAGCGTCGCACCTGCGCGTTCGGCAGGGGGCTGGGCCCGGCCGGTGGGTGCCGGTCGGAGCTGGGTCCTCCGGGCCTTCCGGCGCCCGGCGGCGGACCCGCGGGCATGGGAGGGGGGGAGCCGGGTGGGTAGCCGTAGCCGCCGACGGGCTGCGCGGACCGGCCCGGGCCCGGGTAGGGAGGTTGGCCCTGCAGTCCTTGGCGGCCCTGGGGGTCCTGTTGTGACGAACTCGACGCCAGGGTGCGGCTGCGTACCCGGTAGAGCCCGGTGTCGAGGTCGTCGGCCTTCTCCAGGTGGACCTTGATCGGGCCCATGAAGGTGTACCGCTGCTGCTTGGCGTAGTCGCGGACCAGCCCGGAGAGTTCGTCGCCCAACTGACCCGAGTACGGGCTGAGTCGCTCGTAGTCGGGGGTGCTGAGCTCGACGATGAAGTCGTTGGGGACGACGGTCCGCTCGCGGTTCCAGATCGTTGCGTTGTTGTCGCACTCGCGCTGGAGGGCTCCCGCGATCTCGACCGGCTGGACCTCGGACTTGAAGACCTTGGCGAAGGTGCCGTTGACCAGACCTTCGAGACGCTGCTCGAAACGCTTCATGACTCCCATGGGGCACCTCCTCTGTTGTCGTCCCTGTACTGCTTACTGATCGTATCCACGCGTCGGGAAATCGGCTGGTTCCCCTTGTCTGCCCTGTGGATGAGTGTCACCTCTCACACGGATCGTAGAGGCGGCCTCCCCACAGTGTCCCGCACCCGGGGTGCACAGAGGAGGAGTGGGGCCGATCGCTCGGCGTTCCCGCTTCCCCTCAGTCGGTCGGCGAAACAACGGATGTGAATCCACCCTGTCCAGCGTGCTAATGTTCCCGATGTCGCCAGGCAATCGCACCAAGCGGTGAGAGAGTCTGGAAACACCACTCTTGCGCGAGTGGCGGAACGGCAGACGCGCTGGCTTCAGGTGCCAGTGTCCTTAGGGACGTGGGGGTTCAAATCCCCCCTCGCGCACAAGAGAGAAGCCCCACAGGTCAACGGCCTGTGGGGCTTCTTCGTTCCCGGTTCAGGGGTTCCGGCTCTCGGGTTCCGGTTCGGAACTCTGATTCGATTCTGATTCCGGCTTCTGGTTTCTGGTTTCACGTGAAACGTCTGATTCGATGCTTCTTGTAGGGTCTGGGGTTTTACCTGCAGGGTCTGGGGTTTTACAGGCCATACATGCCATAGGTGTCGTACAAGGCTTGTGGGGCTTCTGGGGGCTGGTGGGTGAATCAGCCCTTCGGTGTCTGTGAGGTCCGCGGGGCGGGCGGGGTGGTGTCGCCTGCCGAGTTGTAACGCAGCAGGTACTCCGCGAACCGGGCGAGATCTTCTTCCGTCCAATCCGCGAGGCGCTCCTGGTAGGCCATACGGCGGCTGGCCTGTGTGGAGGCGAGAGCCCGGGTGCCGGCCGCAGTGGGGTGCAGCACCTGGATCCGGTGGTCGTCTGGGTCCGGATGGCGCTCGACCAGCCCCAGCTTCTCCAGGGCGCCGATCTGCCGGCTGACCGTCGATTTGTCCAGCATGTAGTGCGCGGCCAGATCTGTTGCGCGGCAGCCGTGCAGGGTCTCGATGTGCGCCAGCAGTGTGTACGAGACCAGGGGGAGGTCCGGATGGAGGCGGGCCGCGGCGGCCCGTGCGCGGCGCGCGAAGGCGGTCAGTTCGCGCTGGATCACGTCCAGTGATTCTTCGCGTTCCTCGGGGGTGCCTGGCACTGTTTCGCCTTCCGTCTCGCAGGTCTTGAGTTGCAGTTGTATAGTACAACGAGTTGAGGGTTGTAAAAGGCAACTATTGGAGTGTTCCGCATGTCCGCAGGCCCGAGTGCCACCCCCGACGGCTCGACCGCCGCCGCTCTCCGCCATGTGCTGGGCCATTTCGTCACGCCGCTGCTGATGTGCATCGGCATGGGGCTCGCCTATCTCGGGGCCTTCCACGCCCCGGAGCCGCACGATCTCCGGGTGGACGTGGTCGGGTCGGGGCCGAGCGCGCAGGTGCTCGCGCAGACGCTGCAGGACAAGAGCGACGGGGCGCTGAGCGTACGTACCGTTCCCGACCGGGCCGCTGCGGTGGACCACCTCAGCACGCAGGCGAGTTACGGCGCCTACCTGCCGGGGAAGCACCCCGAGCTGCTCGTGGCCAGCGCGTCCTCGGACACCAGCGCCACGGTGGTCGAGAAGGTGTTCACCAAGGTCGCCGCCGAGGAGGGACACCCGCTGAAGGTGACGGACACGGCGCCGACCGCGGACGGCGATCCGACCGGCCAGGGCATCTTCTTCCTGCTGGTCGCGGTGAGTATCGGTTCGTACGCGTCGGTCGCGGTCATCGGTGGCGCGGGCGCCGCGCTGTCGCTGCGGATCAGGGCCGCACTGGCTGTTGCCGCGTCGCTGGTGGTGAGCGTGATCGGGGCGGTGTTCGCTGGGCCGCTGTTCGGTCTCGTCGACCATGGGCTCGGCGGTCTGTGGGCGATGGCCTGGCTCTACTCGGCGGGCATTCTGCTGATCGGTGTCGGACTGCACACCTTCCTCAAGCGCTGGACGACGCTCGGCCTGATGGTGCTGTTCGTGATGCTCAACTTCACCAGCTCCGGCGGCATCTTCCGGCCCGAACTCCAGCCCGGCTTCTTCGCTTCGCTGCACTCCTTCTGGAACGGTGCGGGCTTCGTCGAGGGCGTACGCAGCCATGTGTACTTCGACGGACACGGGCTCGGTGAACATGTGCTGGTGCTCGCGCTCTGGTTCGTGGCGGGCCTGGCCCTGATGGGGCTGGCGGGGCTGTCCGAGTCGAAGCGGCGGAAGGCCGCAGCGCGGGCGACGGCGGCTGGAACCGACGCCGTCGCCGGTTCCGTCGAGGCCGACGGAACCCATGGGCCGAAGCACGCCGCCAGGGCCGGGGCGGGAGCCCGGAGCGAGGCGGATGCCGAGGGGAAGATCGAGGAGACCGTCGGCGTCTGACCGCCCGGCCGTTGACCGCCTGCCTCTGATCTCTGGCAGCCTGATCTCTGGGCGCCCGATCTCTGGCCGTCTGACCAGGGCGGATCAGTGCTCGCAGCCTGCAGAGGTGTTGTCCACAGGTCGCTCGGCGAGTTTTCCACAGGGACAGACGGTCTTCGGCCGACGGCGGTACCTTCGTCGCTAGTGATCTGCGACAGGCGCCGGGCCAGGAGCGCAGGGTGAGGGCGGGGGAGGCTGCGCGCCATGGGTGACATCGAAGCGACAGTGCCGGTTCAGCGGGCTGTGACGGGTGATCCGCGTATCCCGGTCGTGCCCGGATTTGCACGGAGGGTGGCCGCGGCAGGCGGGGGTGCGACGCGGTCTCCTAGGACGGCGGGCAAGGCGCTGCGGGAGCGGGTTCCCAGGGCTTCGCACGCGTTCCTGGACCTTCCGCACGGGCGGCCCGATGCGGTGCAGGCGGTCGAGGAGTCGAGCCGGGGCAGGGTGCCCTCGCTCTCTCCGATCCGGGTGGGACGAATGGCTGCCACACCTTTCGCCTTTCTGCGCGGCTCGGCCGGGCTGATGGCCCATGACCTGGTGGGCACACCGGTCAGCGGGGTGGGTGCCCAGCTCTGCGGCGACGCGCACGCGGCCAATTTCGGGCTGTACGGCGATGCGCGGGGCAGCCTGGTCATCGATCTGAACGACTTCGACGAGACCGTGTTCGGCCCGTGGGAGTGGGACCTCAAGCGGCTGACCACCTCGCTGGTGCTCGCGGGGCGCGAGGCCGGGGCGGACGAGGAGACCTGCCGGCGGGGCGCGTACGACACGGTGGGTGCGTACCGGCGGACGATGCGGCTGCTGGCCAAGCTGCCCGCGCTCGACGCCTGGAACGCCATCGCGGATGAGGAGTTGGTTTCGCACACGGATGCGCGGGATCTCCTCGGCACGCTGGAGCGGGTCTCGGAGAAGGCCCGCAACAACACCAGCGCCCGCTTCGCGGCCAAGTCGACCGAGGATTCCGGGGATGGCGGACGCCGCTTCATCGACGCGCCGCCGGTGCTGCGCCGGGTGCCGGACGAGGAGGCCGCGGCGGTCGCGGCGGGACTCGGCGACTATCTGGGCACGATCTCGGAGGACCGGGTTCCGCTCCTCGCCCGGTACGCGATACACGACGTGGCGTTCCGCGTGGTCGGCACCGGGAGCGTCGGCACCCGGTCGTACGTGGTGCTTCTGCTGGATCACCGTGGTGAGCCCCTGGTGCTGCAAGTGAAGGAGGCGCGGCCCTCCGTGCTGGCGCCGTATCTGCCGACGGTCGGCTTCGATGTGCCGGAGGTGGCGCACGAGGGGCGCCGGGTGGTACTCGGGCAGAAGCGGATGCAGGTCGTCAGCGACATCCTGCTGGGCTGGGCGACGGTGGACGGACGCCCGTTCCAGGTGCGGCAGTTCAGGAACCGCAAGGGCAGCGTGGACCCGGCGGCGCTGGCAGCCGATCAGGTTGACGACTACGGCCGGATGACCGGTGCGCTGCTGGCGCGGGCCCATGCGCACAGCGCGGATCCGCGCCTGATCGCGGGCTACTGCGGCAAGAACGAGGAACTGGACGAGGCGGTGGCGGCGTTCGCGGTGACCTATGCGGACCGTACGGAGGCGGACCACGCGGAATTGGTGCGGGCCATCGGTTCGGGGCGGATAACTGCCGAACTGGGCGTCTGAGGGGCATCGGGCCGACCGTGGGTCCTCGGGACAAGGACCGTGGCCATACGCTGGACGGGTGACCCACGAAGCCGCCGGGGTGCCGACCACCCGGAACGACGATGACCGGCAGGACAACGACCGGCAGCGCGAGCAGCATGCCCGGAGCGAGCAGCACGAGCAGTACGGGCCGGGCGAGCCGTTTGAGGAGCACGGCCGGCCGGCCGGTGACGGTCCGGAGAACGGTGTCGGTTCGGAGGCCGGTGACGGTGCCGGTTCGGAGGCCGGCAGGGGCGCGGGCGGTCGTGCTGAGGGGGAGCGGCCCGAGGCGCGGCTCGCGAAGGCGGTGCGGGTGGCGGAGCAGGCGCTGATCGAGTTCGAGATCGCGGTGGAGACCTTCCGGGTCGAGGTCGAGAACTTCTCCCGGCTGCATCACCAGAAGCTCGGGCCCATGTACACCCGTCTCGACGAGCTCGATGCGCAGATCGCGGAGGCTCGGGCCGCCAGGACGGGCGACCCGGAGGACATCCGCAAGGCGCAGGAGGCCCGGGCGATCGTCATGCCGATGCCGGGCGTCGACGAGCTGTTCCACGACTGGATCGACTCCGAAGGGCTGTCCCCCGAGGCCGCGGCGATGCTGACCGAGCAGCCGGTCCGGCCGCCCAAGCGGGTCCGGCCGACCGAGGAGGCGCGCAAGCTCTACCGCGACCTGGCCCGCCAGGCCCACCCGGACCTGGCGCAGGACGAGACGGAGCGCGCCCGCCGGGACGAGTTCATCGCCCGTGTGAACGCCGCATACGGGCGGGGGGACGAGGCCCTCCTGATGGAGCTGGCGCAGGAGTGGGCGGCGGGTCCGGTGGCCCCGGAGGCGGAGCTCAGCGAGAGCGAGGAGCTCTACGCCCGGCTGAACTGGCTGACCCAGCGCAAGGAACTGTTGACGGTGCTCGCCCAGGAGCTGGAGGAGAGCGCGATCGGGGCCATGCTGCGGATGGCGCCGGACGATCCGGACCGGCTGCTCGACGAGATCGCCGAACAGCTGCTGGGCGAGGTCGCGCAGCGCGAGGCGGAGCTGGCAGGCTTGGTGCAGTAGCGTTCCGGGTGACTCTGGAGCGTACGTACGAGAGAAGGCATGACCCATGAATTTCGTCCCGCTGCCCTCGGTGGATGTCGCGGCGGTTCCGTCGGACGGCTTCGTGCTGGACGTTCGGGAGGACAACGAATGGGCGGCCGGTCATGTCGAGGGCGCCCTGCACATCCCGATGAGCGACTTCATGGCCCGTTTCGGTGAACTGACCGAGGCCGCCGACGACGGCCGGCGTGTGCACGTGATGTGCCGGGTCGGTGGCCGGTCGGCCCAGGTCACCCAGTATCTGGTGCAGCAGGGCATCGACGCCGTGAACATCGATGGCGGGATGCTGGCCTGGGACGGCTCGGGACGCCCGATGGTCACGGACAACGGCAGCCCGGCCTTCGTGCTCTGAGCCGGGGAACCGCTCCGCCGGGGGCGTGAACGCCGCCTGTGGCCGGTGTCAGCCGAGAAGGTGTTCGGCCAGCAGGCTGCCCAGCGCCTCCTCGTGTGCCGCCGCCGGACCGAGGGACAGCTCGATCTGTTTCGCCCAGGCGTGGAAGCGGTGCAGCGGGTAGTCCGTGTCCGCTCCGAAACCGCCGTGAAGGTGCTGTGCCGTCTGTACGACCCGGCGTACGCCGTCCGACGCCCAGATCTTCGCCACGGCGATGTCGCCCTCGGCAGGCAGTTTCCCCTCGGCCCCGGTGGAGATCCGCCAGGCTGCCTGCCAGAGCGTCACTTCCATGGCCCGTAGGTCGATGTACCGGTCCGCGGCCTGTACCGCGACGGACTGGAACGTCGCCACCGGGAAGCCGAACTGCTCCCGCTTGCCGGTGTATTCGCTCGTCATGGCGAGCACGGCCTCGCCCAGGCCCAGTGCGAGCGCGCACGTCCCGGTGGTGAGGAGGGCGCGCAGCCACTCCCAGGCCCCGGCGTCGTCGATCAGCGCACGGCCGTCGAGCCGTACCGACTCCAGCCGGACCTCCGCGAACCGTTCACCGCTGGTGGAGACCTGCTCGGCCAGGGTGACACCGTCCTGGGCGGGCCGGATCAGGGCGACGACCGTCCGGCCCTCGTCCGTATGGGCCGGAATCGCGATCCAGTCTGCGGCCTGCGCCCACGGCACCGCCGACTGCACCCCGTCGAGCACCCAGCCGGCATTGCCCCCGTCGCGGTCCGCCGGGACGGTTCCAGCCGTCACTTCCCGGCGGACGGTGACGGCGAGTTCGGCCGGATCGTGGCCGGAACGTCCGTTGGCCCCGACGGTGAGGACCAGCTCACCCCGGCCGATCCGAGGCAGCAATTCAGCGGCCAACTGCCGGTATCCGTACCGCTGGAGTGCCATCGCGACCGCGCACGTCTCCAGCAACGGCACTCTCGCGAGCACCTTGGCGGACTCGCGCAACACCAGGCAGAGCGTGACGAGATCGAGCCCGGCCCCGCCGTGTTCCGGTGAAAGCGTCAGACTCAGCAGATCACTTGAGGCGAGTCCGGCCCACAGCGGGCGGTCGATGTCCTCGGCCACCGCGCCCGGCACGAGGGCGGGGCTGGGGACCCCGTCCGGTGCGACTCCTGAGAAGACCGCTCTCGCTGCCTCCACGGCTGCCTGCTGTTCCTCGGTGAAGGTGAAGTCCACTGCCCTGGCCTCCCGCTGCCCGATGCCCTTGCGCCCGTATGCCCTTGCGCCCGCATGTGACGGGTCGTCAAGATAGAACAGGTTCTACAAGAAAGGAACAGCGGAGGAGCGGTGGATGGGCAGACCGAGTGGCAGGAGGCGGCGCGGTGCGGTCAGCGGTCGAAGTCGAGTTCCACCTCCGAGGTTGCCGGATGCGACTGGCACGCCAGCACATAGCCCGCGTCCGTCTCGTCGGGCTCCAGCGCGAAGTTGCGGTCCATCCGCACCTCGCCCGAGACCAGAAACGCCCGGCAGGTCCCGCACACCCCGCCCTTGCAGGCATACGGAGCGTCGGCGCGGCTGCGCAGCACGGTCTCCAGCAGCGATTCGCCCTCCTCCACCGGCCAGGTGCCGGAGCGGCCGTCCAGCGTGGCGGTGAGTCTGCTGTGGGCGGGCGATTCGCCTCGGGGGCGGGCGGATGTGTTCATGCCGTCGTCCACATGGAAGATCTCCTGGTGGATCCGGGTCCGGTCGACACCCAGTCCGCGCAGCGCCCGGTCCGCGGCCTGGACCAGTCCGAATGGCCCGCACAGATACCAGCCGTCGACCTCGGTCACCGGAAGCAGCGCGGGCAGCAACTCGGTGAGACGGTCCCGGTCCAGCCGGCCGGAGGGCAGACCTGCCTGCTGCTCCTCCCGGGAGAGCGCCGTGACCAGCTGGAAGCGGTCCGGGTAGCGGTCCTTGAGGTCGGCGACCTCGTCCAGGAACATCGTCGAGAGCGCCGTCCGGTCGCTGCGGATCAGGCAGAAGTGGGCGTCGGGCTCCCGTGCCAGCAGCGTGGCCGCGATGGACAGGACCGGTGTGATCCCGCTGCCGCCGACGATCGCCGCGAAGTGCCCGGCGCGGGGCGCCAGCACGAAGCGGCCCATCGGAGGCATCGCCTCGACCAGATCACCGACGGCGAGCTCCTTCAGCGCGTACGTGGAGAACGCGCCGCCGTCGACGAGCCGGATTCCCACACGCAGCACCGGATCGCCCTGCTCCGAGGCGGTGGCCGGGGAACAGATCGAGTACGAGCGGCGGATCTCCTCGCCGTCGACCGTGTACCGCACATTGAGGTGCTGGCCGGGCTGGTGGCGGAAGGTCTCGCGCAACTCGGGCGGCACGGCGAGGGTGACGGCCACCGAATCGTCCGTGAGCCGTTCGATCGTGCGGACCCGGAGCGGATGGAACATCTACAACTCCTTGAAGTGGTCGAACGGTTCGCGGCACGTCACGCAGCGGCGCAGCGCCTTGCACGCGGTGGAGGAGAACCGGCTCAGCAGCTCCGTATCGGTCGAGCCGCAGTGCGGGCAGCGCACCGAGAGTGTGAGCGGCACCGGACCGTTCGCGGGGACCGTGGCATCGTGCGGACGCGGGGGCGCTATGCCGAACTCGGCCAGCTTGCGCCGCCCTTCCGCGCTGATGTCGTCCGTGGACCAGGCCGGGGAGAGCACGGTGACCACGGAGACCTCCGGTATGCCGTGGTCGTGCAGTATCCGCTCGATGTCGGCGGACATGGCCTCGATCGCGGGGCAGCCGGTGTAGGTCGGGGTGAGCCGCACAGTGACCTTGCCGGGCGCGAGAACATCCACGCCCCGGAGCACCCCCAGCTCGTCCAGGGTCAGCACCGGCAGTTCGGGATCGGGTACGGAGCCCGCGAGGCGGTGCAGCTCCTTCTCCAGAAGTGTCCCGGTCACCATGACGCCCCCGGGTGGCTGCGATGCAGATGCTGCATCTCGGCGATCATGCGGCCGAAGGGTTCGGTGTGGATGCCCTGGCGTCCCGCGCCCGCCGTCCATGCCCCGGACTGCGGACCGGCCGGCAGCGTCAGCGTGGCCCGCTCCAGCACCGCCGAGACGGACTCCAGCCATCCGCTCCGCAGCGACTGCCAGTCGGTCTCCACCCCCTCGACGGGCTCGAACAGCTCACCGGTGAACCGCCACAGCGCGTCCACGGCGCGCTGCATCCGGTCATGGCTCTCGTCCGTGCCGTCGCCGAGCCGCAGCGTCCAGTGCTCCGCGTGGTCCTGGTGGTACGCGACCTCCTTGACGGCCTTCGCTGCCAAGCCGGCGAACGGGCCCTCGCCCGATGCCAACTGCTCGTACAACAGTCGCTGGTAGGTGGAGAAGTAGAGCTGACGGGCGATGGTGTGGGCGAAGTCGCCGTTCGGCTGTTCGACCAGCTGGACGTTGCGGAAGGCACGTTCCTCGCGCAGATACGCCAGCTCGTCCTCGCCCCCGACCAGGGAGAGGAGCACCCGGGCCTGCCCCAGCAGGTCCAGGGCGATGTTGGCCAGAGCCACTTCTTCTTCCAGCACGGGCGCGTGGCCCGCCCACTCCCCCAGCCGGTGCGAGAGCACCAGCGCGTCGTCGCCAAGGGCGAGGGCCGCGGTCACAGGTGCTTCACCCCTTCCGGGATCTCGTAGAACGTCGGATGCCGGTACGGCTTGTCACCGGCCGGTTCGAAGAAGGAGTCCTTCTCGTCCGGGGAGGAGGCCGTGACCTGGGCGGACGGGACCACCCAGATGGAGACGCCTTCGGAACGGCGCGTGTACAGATCGCGCGCGTTGCGCAGGGCCATCTCCGCGTCCGGGGCGTGCAGGCTGCCCGCGTGCGTGTGCGAAAGACCGCGGCGCGAACGCACGAACACCTCCCACAGTGGCCATTCGGTCGAGCTGCTCATGCTGTCGCCTCCCCGTTCCTCGCTGCTGTGTGTGGTGCTGCGTCTGCTTGTGCTGCTGTGTGTTTCCGGGCGTAGGCAGCCGCCGCGTCCCGGACCCAGGCGCCCTCCTCGTGCGCCCGGCGGCGCTGGCCGAGGCGCTGCTCGTTGCACGGGCCGTTGCCCTTGAGGACCTCCTGGAACTCCTTCCAGTCGATCGCCCCGAAGTCGTGCTGTCCGCGCTCTTCGTTCCACCTGATGTCAGGATCCGGGAGGGTGAGCCCCAGCGCTTCGGCCTGGGGGACACAGATGTCCACGAAGCGCTGCCGCAGCTCGTCGTTCGAGTGGCGCTTGATCTTCCAGGCCATCGACTGCGCGGAGTGGGCCGATGCGTCGTCCGGCGGGCCGAACATCATCAGGGACGGCCACCACCAGCGGTTCACCGCGTCCTGCGCCATTTCGTGCTGCGCCGGGGTGCCGCGGCTGAGGGTGAGCAGCAGCTCGTACCCTTGGCGCTGGTGGAAGGACTCCTCCTTGCAGATACGGACCATCGCCCGGGCGTACGGGCCGTAGGAGCAGCGGCACAGCGGCACCTGGTTGGTGATCGCGGCGCCGTCCACGAGCCAGCCGATCGCGCCGACGTCCGCCCAGGTCAGCGTCGGGTAATTGAAGATCGATGAATACCTCTGGCGGCCCGCGTGAAGCTTGTCGAGCAGCTCCTCGCGGCCGGTGCCGAGCGTTTCCGCCGCGCTGTACAGATAGAGCCCGTGTCCCGCTTCGTCCTGCACCTTGGCCATCAGGATCGCCTTGCGGCGCAGCGAGGGTGCACGCGAGATCCAGTTGGCCTCCGGCTGCATGCCGATGATTTCGGAGTGGGCATGCTGGGCCATTTGCCTGACCAGCGAGGCGCGGTATGCATCAGGCATCCAGTCGCGTGGCTCGATGCGCTCGTCCGCCGCCACCGCGGCGTCGAACACCGCCTCCAAGGCCTCGTCCGCCCCTTCGGGCCTGTCCGCTCCCGCCTGCGCTGTCTGGTCCGCAGTCACTGCCGCCATCCCGGGCTCCCTACCGACCGATCGTTCGGTTCAATGTCTTCAATGGTGAGTCGACGGCCCGTAGGGTGTCAACCCTGTGGATAACTGACCGGGGGATCGACGGGGATCGGGGCGGGATGGATTCGTACGACGACAGCGGTGCCGACAGCGGGGGCGGGAGTTCCGAGCCCGGGTCCGACCGGCGTGAAAAGGTGGCTTTCGGTGCTGGTCAGGCTCAGGATTCAGGATTTTGCGAATCAGGGCCTCGCGAATCAGAGCCTCGCGGGTCGGAGCCTCATGGATCAGGCCCCCGTGGCGGAATAGCCGCCCTGTCGCTTCCCTACCAGATCGTTGCCGCAGTCGCGCTGTCCGTCATCGGGCTGGTCACCTGTGGACAGCTGGCCATGGTGTTTCTGCACGTCGCCCCCTCCAACACCATGACCAAGCAGCACGGCGAAGCGGTCGACGACTGGATCTATCCCGAGTTCGAGCAGAACTGGAAGCTCTTCGCCCCGAATCCGCTTCAGCAGAACGTCGCCGTCCACGTACGAGCCGAGATAGCCGGCCCCGACGGACGCCGCACCACTCCCTGGATGAGCCTTTCCGGCGAGGACGGCAAGGCGATACGCGGCAGTCTTCTCCCCAGCCACGTCCACCAGAACGAACTCCGCCGCGGCTGGGACTTCTACCTCAGCTCCCACGACAACGAGAACCGGGCCATCGGCCTTCGCGGTCAGCTCTCCGAGCGCTACATCCGCCGCATCGTGATGCTGCGCCTCAGTGAGCACGACTACGGCGGCACCGTCGAGCGCATCCAGGTCCGTTCCGAGGTGCGGTCCGTCGCGGCGCCTCCGTGGAGCGAGGAGAAGATCAGTACGAAACCGTCCTACCGGGTGCTTCCGTGGTGGGCGGTGACCGCGGAGGACCTTCCCGCCGGCGCCAAGGGGGCGGACAAGTGAGTGCACCCGCCCTCGGCCGCAAGATCGAGCCAAAGATCGACTACAGGATCGCAGGCTCCATCCAGCGCATCACCTCCACGGCCTTCGGCCAGTATCAGAGTGCCGTCATCCGGATCGGCTTCTCGGCCACCTATCTGCTCTTCCTGCTGCGCGAATTTCCGCACCGCCACGAGATGTACGGCCCCGACGCCCCGTGGCGCTGGGACATGGCGCAGCAGCTCATATCCGGCAATCAGGCGTTCACCGCGCTGATGTGGTCGGACAGCACGGTCTGGTTCGAGATCGTGTACGCGGTCGCACTGATCTCTGCGGCCCTGCTGATGGTCGGCTGGCACACCCGGGCCATGTCGGTCCTCTTCATGGCCGGGGTGCTCTCCCTGCAGAACCGCAGCATCTTCATGGGCGACGGCGGCGACAACGTCATCCATCTCATGGCGATCTATCTGGTGCTCACCCGCTGCGGGCGGGTCTGGTCGTTGGACGCCCGGCGCGCGGCGCGACAGGCGCGTGCGGGAGCGGACGACTCCCGGCGCCCGGTGCGGGGGACCGTGGCCGGTACGGTCCTCTGGGTGGTGCTCGGCCTTGTGCTGATCGTGGCCAGTGTGACCGACGGGCTCGGCGGCACCTGGTGGCTGCCGACTCTTTTCTGGATCCTCTGGGTCGGAGAGGGCGCCTGGTGGGCTGTGAACCGTTACGCACCGCACAGCGAATCGCGCACCCTGCTCGATGTCATCGCCAACCTCGCCCACAACGCGACCCTTGTCGTGATCATGGCCGAGGTCTGTCTGATCTACGCCACCGCGGGGTGGTACAAGATCCAGGGTTCGCGGTGGCAGGACGGCACGGCGCTGTACTACCCGCTCAAGCTCGACTACTTCACGCCTTGGCCCTGGCTGTCGGACATCCTCGCCTCCAGCGGTGTGATGGTGATGCTGATCACGTACGGCACGGTTGTCGTCCAGGTCGCGTTCCCCTTCACCCTGTTCAACCGGCGGGTCAAGAACGTGCTGCTCGTCGCCATGATGTGTGAGCACGCCGGCATCGCCCTGCTGCTCGGGCTGCCGTTCTTCTCCATGGCGATGATCGCCGCCGACTCCGTCTTCCTGCCGACCGTCTTCCTGGTGTGGCTCGGCGGCCGGGTGACCCGCGCCCGGGAACGGCTGTTCCCGGGCCGGGGCACAGTGCCCGGACAGCGACGTGGCACCGATGACGAGGAGGTCCCGCAGCACAGCGGCGACGGGGGCCATACTCTCGTCGGGTGAGTAGCAGCAGTGAGAGCGGCAGTACGCGCCGCACGGGCAGCGCAGGCAGCAGCGGCGGGGAATCGTTGGCCGAGGCGCCCGGTCCGTCGGAAGAGACCGGGCGTTCCGCGGAACCGCTGCAGTACGACGACGGATTCGGGACGGAGATCGGCGTCGGGCCCCACCCGCTGCCGTGGCCCGAGGACGAGCGGTACGACCCCGAGCTGCTCGCCCACGGCGACCGGCGCAATGTGGGCGATGCCTACCGGTATTGGACCCGGGAGGCGATCGTCGCCGATCTGGATCTGCGGCGGCACGACTTCCATGTCGCGGTCGAGAACTGGGGCCACGACTTCAATATCGGCTCTGTGGTGCGCACGGCGAACGCCTTTCTCGCCAAGGAGATCCATATCGTGGGGCGGCGGCGCTGGAACCGGCGCGGTGCGATGGTCACCGACCGGTACCAGCATGTGCGGCACCACCCCGACACGGAGTCTCTGACCGCGTGGGCGGAGGCCGAGGGACTGCCGATCATCGGGATCGACAATCTGCCGGGGGCGGTGCCGCTGGAGCGGACCGAGCTGCCGCGGCGTTGCGTACTGCTCTTCGGACAGGAGGGGCCCGGGCTCACCGAGGAGGCCCGTAAGCACGCGGTGATGGTGTGCTCCATCGCGCAGTTCGGCTCGACGCGGTCGATCAACGCGGGCGCCGCGGCCGCTGTCGCCATGCATGCGTGGGTGCAGCGGTACGCGGAGATCCCTGAGGCGGGAAGCTAGTGCTGCGGCGCTGGACGGATCGGCCCGGGGTCCGGCGGCGGGGCTCCGCCCCCGGACCCCGGCCGGATCACGCCTGGCGGCGTACTTCCACCATGCGGAAGCGGTTGGACACGAAGGCTCCGTCGCACAATGCCGCGTTCGCCGCCGGGTTGCCGCCCGAGCCGTGGAAGTCGGAGAAGGCAGCGGTCTGGTTGACGTACACCCCGCCGGTCAGATTCAGCGACAGCTGGGCCGATTCGTCCAGGCAGACATCTTCCACCGCGCGCTCCACCTCCGGTGAGGTGGTGTACGCGCCGACCGTCATCGCGCCCTTGTCGCGGACCGTGCGGCGGAGCAGCTCGACGGCGTCGGACGTCGAGTCGACCGCCACCGCGAAGGCGACCGGGCCGAAGCACTCCGACAGGTAGTGCTCCTCGTCGTCCGGCTTGGTGGCGTCCAGCTTGACGACGACGGGGGTGCGGACCACGGCGTCGGGGAATTCCGGGTTGGCCACCTCACGGGAGGGGAGGGCGACTTCGCCCAGATCCGCGGCTGCCTCCAAGCGGGCCTTCACATCGGGGTTGACGAGTGCGCCGAGCAGCGCGTTCGCCCGGCTGTCGTCGCCCAGCAGGCCGCTGACCGCGGCGGCGATGTCGGCGACCACTTCGTCGTACGTCTTGTCGCCGGCGTCGGTGGTGATGCCGTCACGGGGGATCAGCAGGTTCTGCGGGGTCGTGCACATCTGGCCGCTGTACAGGGAGAGGGAGAACGCCAGGTTGGACAGCATGCCGCGGTAGTCGTCCGTGGAGTCGATGACGATCGTGTTGACACCGGCCTTCTCCGTGTAGACCTGGGCCTGGCGGGCGTTGGTCTCCAGCCAGTCACCGAACGCGGTCGACCCCGTGTAGTCGATGATCTTGATTTCGGGGCGGAGGGCGAGAGCCTTCGCGATGCCTTCACCCGGTCGCTCGGCGGCCAGGGCGACCAGGTTGGGGTCGAAGCCCGCATCGGCGAGCACCTCCCGGGCCAGCTGCACCGTGAGCGCGAGCGGAAGCACGGCGCGGGGGTGCGGCTTGACCAGGACGGGATTTCCGGTGGCCAGGGAGGCGAAGAGGCCGGGGTAGCCGTTCCATGTGGGGAAGGTGTTGCAGCCGATCAGGAGCGAGATGCCGCGTGGTGCCGCAGTGAACGACTTCTGCAGCTGGAGCGGGTCGCGCTTGCCCTGCGGCTTGGACCAGTCGGCGCTCTGCGGGGTGCGGATCTGCTCCTCGTACGCGTACGCCACGGCCTCCAGGCCGCGGTCCTGGGCGTGCGGACCGCCCGCCTGGAACGCCATCATGAAGGCCTGGCCGCTGGTGTGCATCACGGCGTGACCGAACTCGTGGGTCCTGGCGCTGATCCGCGCGAGGATCTCCAGACAGACCAGGGCCCTGGTCTCGGGGCCCGCCGCACGCCAGGCTGGGATGGCCGCACGCATTGCCGGGAGCAGGACGTCCAGGTCGGCGTGCGGATACTCGACGCCCAGCTCCGGGCCGTACGGCGAGATCTCTCCGCCCGTCCAGCCATCGGTGCCGGGCTGGCCGAGGTCGAGCCGGGTGTTCAGCACGGCATCGAAGGCGGCCTTGCCCTCGGCGGCGCCCAGGCTGCCCGGGGTGCCTCCCTCGCCGTATGCCTTCGGATGCTCGGGGTGCGGGGACCAGTAGGCGCGCGTACGGATCGCGTCGAGGGCCTGGTCGAGCGTGGGGCGGTGCTTCTCGGACAACAGGTGCGGGGAGAGCTCGGCGGCCATGACGGACCAACTCCTCATCGAGCTGGGCAGGGACGGGCGGACAGAGTTAGAGTAACCGAACGATCGGTCGGGACAAGGGGGCCCGCCAAACCTGTGGGCAACTCGTAGGGGAGGATCGCGGACATGACCACGGCCAAGCGGGACACGTACACCCCGGAGACTCTGCTCACCGTTGCCGTCCGTGTCTTCAACGAGCGCGGCTACGACGGCACGTCCATGGAACACCTCTCCAAAGCGGCAGGCATCTCGAAGTCGTCCATCTACCACCACGTCGCGGGCAAGGAAGAGCTCCTGCGCCGTGCGGTCAGCCGGGCGCTGGACGGGCTCTTCGGGATTCTGGACGAGCCGGGGGCGACGCAGGGGCGTGCGATCGAGCGGGTCGAGTACGTCACCCGTCGCACCGTCGACGTGCTGATAGCCGAGCTGCCCTACGTCACTCTGTTGCTGCGTGTGCGGGGCAACACGAAGACCGAGCGCTGGGCCATGGAGCGGCGGCGCGAGTTCGACCAGCGGGTGACCGATCTGCTCAAGGCGGCGGTAGCGGACGGCGACCTCCGCTCCGACATGGACATACGGCTGGTGACCCGGCTGCTCTTCGGAATGGTCAACTCCCTGGTGGAGTGGTACCGGCCGCTGCCCGACGGCGGAGTCGACGGGCAGCAGCTGGCGGACACACTCGTTCGCGTGGCCTTCGAGGGGATGCGGGCCAGCCGCTGAGCCGCCGCAACGGCGAGTCGTCGGTGATGGCCGGCCGTCAGGTGAGTTCGGTGGGTCTGTCCGGGCCCGGGGCCAGGTCTGTCTCCTCGAACACCAGGAGCGTGCGGGTGGAGAGCACCTCTGGAATGGCCTGGATCCGCGTCAGGACCAGTTCGCGCAACGACCTGTTGTCCCGGGTGTGCACCAGCAGCAGCACATCGAAGTCGCCGCTGACCAGCGCGATATGAGTCGCTCCCGGCAGGGCCTGGAGCTGTTCGCGCACCGTGCGCCAGGAATTCTGGACGATCTTGAGGGTGATGTACGCGGAGGCGCCCTGCCCCGCCCGCTCGTGGTCCACGCGCGCGCTGAAGCCACGGATCACGCCGTCGTCGATGAGCCGGTTGATCCGGGCGTAGGCGTTGGCCCGGGACACATGCACGCGGTCGGCCACCGACCGTATCGAGGCACGTCCGTCCGTCTGGAGCAGTCGCAGGATGCGGCGGTCGATGGCATCGAGCGGGCGCGCGGGCGGAACCTGGCCGGTGTCCTCGCCCCCGTCGGCCATTTGTTCAGCTGACATGTGCCCCCGCCTCCCTCTCCTGGACGACCTGCCTCTATCCCAGGCTGTGGAGAACCGTTTGTCCACAGGCTGAAGGTGCCTGTAGCCAAAATGCGCTCGCGACCGAACAATCGGTAGGTGAGGGGCACCACACTCGTGCCTCGGACAGCGCTCGACATTTCGATGCTTTTCGACACCCCTCGGCATCGGACGATCCCCTGATGCCGACAGACGCCGCTCGAAACCCCTCGATGCCAGGAGGTGCTTGTCATGACGGTCCAAGAGCTGCCCGGCGCGGCTGCTTACCGGCCCACGCCGCCCCCGGCCTGGAAGCCGCTCACCGATCCCGCGCCGCTGCTCCCGGACCCCGAGCCGTACCGCGTGCTCGGTACGGATGCCGCGGCCGACGCCGATCCCGAGCTGCTGCTGAAGCTCTACGCGGAGCTGGTCCGCGGCCGGAGGTACAACGCGCAGGCCACCGCCCTCACCAAGCAGGGCCGGCTCGCCGTCTACCCGTCGAGCACGGGGCAGGAGGCCTGCGAGATAGCGGCAGCCCTGGTGCTGGAGGAGCGGGACTGGCTCTTCCCCAGCTACCGGGACACCCTTGCCGCAGTGGCGCGCGGACTGGATCCGGTCGAAGCACTGACGTTGCTGCGCGGCGACCGGCACACCGGTTACGACCCGCGCGAACACCGCATCGCACCGCTCTGCACCCCCCTCGCCACCCAGTTGCCGCACGCCGTGGGGCTGGCACACGCGGCGCGCCTGAAGGGCGACGACGTGGTGGCGCTCGCCATGGTCGGTGACGGCGGGACCAGTGAGGGTGATTTCCACGAGGCGCTGAATTTCGCGGCGGTATGGCGGGCCCCGGTCGTCTTCCTCGTACAGAACAACGGCTTCGCGATCTCCGTACCGCTGGCGAAGCAGACTGCCGCGCCGTCCCTGGCGCACAAGGCCGTGGGGTACGGGATGCCGGGCCGGCTGGTGGACGGAAACGACGCGGCCGCGATGCACCAGGTCCTCGGTGAGGCGGTGGCGCGGGCCCGGAGCGGCGGCGGGCCGACGCTCGTCGAAGCGGTGACGTACCGCATGGACGCCCATACCAACGCCGACGACGCCACTCGTTACCGAGCCGACAGCGAGGTGGAGACCTGGCGTGCGCACGACCCGATCCAGCTTCTCGAGCGGGAGCTGACCGGACGGGGGCTGCTCGGTGAGGACGGGATCGAGGAGGCGCGCGAGGCCGCGGAGCGGATGGCAGCCGCTCTGCGCGAGCGGATGAACGCCGATCCGGTGCTGGACCCGATGGATCTGTTCTCCCATGTCTACGTGGAGCAGACCGCACAGCTGCGGGAGCAGGCAGCCCGGTTGCGTGCCGAATTGGAAGCCGAGCAGGACCAGCAGGATCAGCACGGCCACGACGATGTGGAGGACGGGCGATGACCACCGCAGCGGCGACGGCCGGAGAGCGGACGGCGAAGGCCAAACCCGCCACGATGGCGCAGGCACTCGGGCGGGCGCTGCGCGATTCGATGGCGCAGGACCCGACGGTGCATGTCCTCGGTGAGGACGTCGGCACGCTCGGCGGGGTCTTCCGGATCACCGATGGTCTGGCGAAGGAATTCGGCGAGGACCGTTGCACAGACACCCCGCTGGCCGAGGCGGGCATCCTCGGGGCGGCCGTGGGCATGGCCATGTACGGGCTTCGCCCCGTGGTGGAGATGCAGTTCGACGCCTTCGCCTATCCGGCGTTCGAGCAGCTCATCAGCCATGTCGCGAAGATGCGGAACCGGACGGCCGGCGCCATGCCACTGCCGATCACGGTCCGCGTGCCGTACGGCGGCGGGATCGGCGGGGTCGAGCACCACAGCGACTCCTCGGAGGCGTACTACATGGCGACGCCCGGCCTCCATGTCGTCACGCCCGCCACGGTCGAGGACGCGTACGGGCTGCTGAGGGCCTCGATCGCCTCCGACGATCCGGTGGTGTTCCTGGAGCCGAAGCGGCTCTACTGGTCGAAGGCGGACTGGTCGCCCGATGCGCCGGTGGCGGTGGAGCCCATAGGCCGGGCGGTCGTCCGCCGGACGGGCCGCAGCGCGACGCTGATCACGTACGGGCCGTCGCTGCCCGTCTGCATGGAGGCGGCGGAAGCGGCCGTCGAAGAGGGCTGGGACCTGGAAGTCGTGGACCTGCGCTCGCTGGTGCCGTTCGACGACGAAACGGTTGCCGCTTCCGTACGGCGTACGGGGCGTGCGGTGGTCGTCCATGAGTCCTCCGGCTTCGGCGGTCCGGGCGGTGAGATCGCGGCCCGGGTATCCGAGCGGTGCTTCCACCACCTGGAGGCGCCGGTGCTGCGGGTCGCCGGGTTCGACATTCCGTATCCGCCGCCGATGCAGGAGAAGCACCATCTCCCGGGCGTGGACCGGGTGCTGGACGCGGTCGCCCGCCTGCAGTGGGAGGCGGAGAGCTGATGCCCCAGGTACTCGAATTCAAGTTGCCGGACCTCGGTGAGGGGCTCACCGAGGCGGAGATCGTGCGCTGGCTGGTGGAGGTCGGCGATGTCGTCGCCATCGACCAGCCGGTCGTCGAGGTCGAGACGGCCAAGGCGATGGTGGAGGTGCCGTGCCCTTACGGGGGCGTGGTGACCGCGCGGTTCGGCGAAGAAGGCTCGGAACTGCCGGTCGGGGCACCTCTGTTGACGGTGGCGGTCGCGGTGGGTTCGGACGGCGAGGGGGCAGGGTCTGATTCCGGTTCCGGGGCAGGGTCTGATTCCGGGGCCGGCTCAGGTGAGGTGGAGTCGTCCGGCAATGTGCTGGTCGGGTACGGGACGGGCGCACCGGTGGCGCGCCGTCGTCGGGTACGTCCCGCTGCCGTGACGGAAACTGCTCCCGCACGGGTGCCTGTGGCTCTGGCGCAGGCACCCGATCCCGTGCCGGATGCGGTGCCGGGTCCGGTGGCGGTCGTCTCCCCGTTGGTACGGAAGCTGGCGCGGCAGCATGAGCTCGATCTGCGGCAGCTGGTGGGCTCCGGGCCGGACGGGCTGATCCTGCGGGCCGATGTCGAGTCCGCGATCAGGGCGCTGGCGGAGGGAGCGGCGGCTCCCCGGCCGGCCTCGGTACCGACGCCGGACGTGGTGGCGGAGTCGGTGCCCGCGGCGGTGGCGGGACCGGCCGCACAGCGGATTCCGTTGCGCGGTGTGCGGGGCGCGGTCGCTGACAAGCTGGCGCGCAGCCGTCGGGAGATCCCGGACGCCACGTGCTGGGTAGATGCCGATGCCACCGAGCTGATGGCGGCCAGGTCCGCGATGAACGGCGCCGGCGGTACGGCTGCCGGGCCCAAGGTTTCGGTGCTGGCCCTGCTGGCGCGTATCTGCACGGCGGCGCTGGCCCGGTTCCCCGAGCTCAACTCCACGGTGGACCTGGAAGCGCGGGAGATCGTGCGGTTGCCGGAGGTCCACCTCGGGTTCGCGGCACAGACCGAGCGGGGACTGGTCGTCCCCGTGGTGCGGGATGTGCAGGCCAGGAACGCCGAGTCGATCGGGGCCGAGATAACCCGGCTGACCGAGGCGGCGCGGGCCGGGCGGCTGACCCCGGCGGAGCTGACCGGTGGCACGTTCACACTGAACAACTACGGGGTGTTCGGAGTCGACGGATCGACCCCGATCATCAACCACCCCGAGGCGGCGATGCTGGGTGTCGGCCGGATCGTGCCGAAGCCCTGGGTGTACCAGGGCGAGCTGGCCGTTCGACAGGTGGTCCAGCTCTCGCTGACCTTCGACCACCGGGTCTGCGACGGCGGCACGGCGGGCGGCTTCCTGCGCTACATAGCCGACTGCGTGGAACAACCGGCGGTGCTGCTGCGCACGTTGTAGGCGGAAACGTCCGTGGGCTCCTGTCTGCCTCCCGCGCTCGATCCTCCCGATCGGTTCGACCGGCTCGATCGCCGACCGGGAGGATCAACAGGAGTCCCCGGCCCGCATACTCGGATGCATGACCGCCTATGACGCCATCGTCCTTGCCGGAGGGGCCGCCAAGCGGCTCGGCGGTGCCGACAAGCCCGGTATCCGGGTCGGTGGCCGCGCGCTTCTCGACCGGGTGCTCGCGGCCTGTGCCGACGCCTCGACGACGGTGGTGGTGGGCGGGCGCCGGTCCACCGTGCGGCCGGTGATGTGGACGCGCGAAGAGCCGCAGGGCGGCGGTCCGGTGGCCGCGCTCGACGCGGGGGTCCGGCGGACCGCGGCTGACCGGGTTCTCGTGCTCTCCGCCGACCTGCCGTTCCTCGGACCGGGCACTGTCGGAGCGCTTCTGGACGCCGCCGGGAAAGGGCAGCGGGACGGGGCCCTGTGCATCGATCAGCAGGGTCGCGACCAGCCTCTCGTCGCCGTCTACCGTGCCGAACCGCTGCGCCGCGAGCTTGCGCTGCTCGCCGCCGAGCACGGCGGTCTCTCCGGCCTCCCCCTGCGGCTGCTGACGCAGGAACTCGACCTCGCCCGGGTGGAGGCCGACCCACTCGCCTCCTTCGACTGCGACACCTGGGAGGACATTGCGTCGGCCCGGGCCCGTATCAGAGAGCATGAGACCGTGCTGGATGAATGGATCACCGCAGTCAAGAACGAACTCGGCATCGACCTCGACGTCGACACCGGCGTCCTGCTCGATCTCGCCCGTGACGCCGCCCACGGTGTCGCCCGGCCCGCCGCACCGCTGACGACTTTCCTGGTCGGGTACGCGGCGGCCAAGGCGAGTGGCGAAGAAGAGGGCGACAGTGCCACGGCGGTGGCCGAGGCCGCCCGCAAGGCTGCTGCGCTCGCCCTTCGCTGGGCGGACGAGAACGAGACGCAATGACCGCCCGTAGCGGCGGGTCCGATCGGCCTCCAGGTGCGGATACCGCGTCCATGGGGGTCGGGCCGTCCTCGACCGCCAGTCCTTCCCCGGCCGCCGGTTCTTCCCCGGCCGCCGGTTCTTCTTCGGCCGTCGGCTCTCTCTCCGGGAAGGGCCGTACGCGAAGCGGAGAGCGCTGCCCGACCTCGGTGGACCAGGCCGTTGAGCAGGCCCTCGCGCTGGTCGGGAGCCATGAGTCCGATGCACCGCAATCCCCGGGTCAGCCGCACTCCCCGTATCAGCCGCACTCCGGAGACCAGCAGTGTTTCGGGGACCAGCCGCGTTCTGTGGATCAGCCGCACTCCACCGGGGGGCTTCGTTCCACCGACGATCTCGCGGCGGCACCCTGTTCTCTGCCCCCGGACTGGAACGTTGGCGCGGCCCACACGCCTGACCAGCAAGGGCACCGGCAAGGGCGCCAGCAGGCGTACCGGCACCAGCAGAGGCACCGGCAGCGGCGTTCGGTCTCCTGGCGGGAGGCGCGGGCGACCGCCGTCCGGGCGGGGCATGCCGTTGCGGTCCGAGCAGTCCGGCTCCCTCTCGACCAGGCGCTCGGACACGTACTCGCCGAGCCGCTCGTCGCGCTCACCGATCTTCCGTCCTTCGACACCTCTGCCATGGACGGCTGGGTCGTCTCCGGACCGGGTCCGTGGCACATCCGCGAGGTGGCCGCGGGCGGAGACAAGAAGGGGCCCGGTGCCGGCCCGAGCCGGGATCCGGGCATCCTTGCCGGGCGGAGCGCCCCTGCCACGCTGCCCGACGGAGATGCCGTACGGATCGCTACCGGCGCCCGCATTCCGGTGGAAGCCAACGCCGTGATTCGCAGCGAACACGCGCACGTGGACGAGGCCAGGGGGCTTCTTCACGCGAAGCATCAGGTGCCGCCCGGACAGGACATCAGGCCCCGTGGCCAGGAATGCCGTGCCGGCGATCAGCTCATGCCCGCCGGAGCGCCGGTGACGCCCGTTGTTCTCGGGCTGGCCGCCGCGGCCGGGTACGACGCACTCGCCGTGGTGCCTCGTCCCCGCGTCGACGTCCTCGTCCTCGGTGACGAACTACTGACCGGCGGCCTGCCGCACGACGGGCTGATCCGTGATGCACTCGGCCCGATGATCGGCCCCTGGCTGCGCGCGTTGGGCGCCGAGGTATCGGCCCCGCAGCGCCTCGGCGACGACGCGGCGGCCCTGCGGCGCGCCCTCACCACGTCCGACGCCGATCTGGTCATCACCACGGGTGGCACGGCTGCGGGCCCCGTGGACCACGTCCACCCGGTCCTCGCCGAGATCGGGGCCGAGCTGCTCGTTGACGGGGTCGCCGTCCGCCCCGGCCATCCGATGCTGCTGGCCAGGCTCAAGAGGGAGAGCGCAGCGGCGGTTCCTCGCCCCGGCGGCCGGGGCGAGGAACCGTATCTCGTCGGATTGCCGGGCAACCCCCTGGCCGCCGTCTCCGGGCTCCTCACTCTCGCCGAGCCCCTGCTCCGGGGCCTGTCCGGCCGGGAGCCGGAGGTGCCGCACCGGGCCGTCGTACGCGACGAGGTGCACGGGCACCCGCATGACACCCGGCTGGTCCCCGTCGTCCACCGGGCGGGCGGTACGAGCGACGGGCCAGGAGGCGGGTACGGCGGTGGACGCGCGGGAACCGGGAGCGGTACCGAGCACGTCGCACCGCTGCATTACAACGGTCCGGCGATGCTCCGCGGGGTCGCTGCTGCCGATGGACTGGCCGTCGTACCGCCAAGCGGGGTACGGTCCGGCACCGAGGTGGAGATCCTCGATCTACCGTGGGCCTCGGCGATGCCGCGGACGGAAGGGTGTTTCACGTGAAACTTCCCGGCCACGATGCGATGGCCAGGCACGCCGACGAGCATGTCCTGCCCACCCGGGTACTTCTCCCGCGCAGAGTCGTCGACAGACCGGCACGGCAGGTCGCCAAGCGGCTGCTGATGGCGCTTCTGGTGCTTGCCGCAACTGTGCTGATCGTCTGGCTGGACCGCGACGGGTACCACGACGCCGCCGACGGCAAGGTCGATCTTCTGGACGCGGTGTACTACGCGACAGTCACCCTTTCCACCACCGGCTACGGCGACATCACCCCGTACGGGGACAGTGCCCGGCTCACCAATGTGGTGCTTGTGACACCACTGCGGGTGCTCTTCCTGATCATCCTGGTCGGCACCACCCTTGAGGTCCTTACGGAACGGACCCGGGAGGACTTTCGGCTGAAGCGTTGGAGAACCAACTTGCGTGATCACACCGTTGTCGTCGGCTTCGGGACGAAGGGCCGCTCGGCCATCCAGACCCTGCATGCCACCGGCCTGAAGAAGGAACAGATCGTCGTCGTCGACCCGGCGACGAAGGTGATCGAGATCGCCAACGCCGAGGGCTTCGTCGGTGTGGTCGGTGATGCGACGCGCAGTGAGGTGCTGTTGCGGGCCGAGCTCCAGAAGGCGCGCCAGATCATCATCGCCACTCAGCGCGACGACACGGCGGTGCTGGTGGCGTTGACGGCCCGGCAGCTCAACCGCGGCGCGAAGATCGTCGCGGCGGTGCGCGAGGAGGAGAACGCCCCGTTGCTCCGGCAGTCCGGCGCCGATGCGGTGATCACCAGCGCCAGTGCGGCGGGACGGCTGCTGGGTCTGTCCGTACTCAGCCCCAGCGCGGGCACGGTGATGGAGGACCTGATCCAGCAGGGCACCGGGCTCGATCTCGTCGAACGCCCGGTGATAAAGGCCGAGGTGGGCAAGAGCGTCCGGGAGACCGATGACCTGGTCGTCAGCGTGTTGCGGGGGCATCGGCTGCTGGGTTACGACGACCCGGCGGCCAGTCCGTTGCAGTTGACGGACCGGTTGATCACCATCGTCCGTGCCTCGAACGAATCGCCGCTGGGCGGCCAGCACTCGGCCACACCGCGCCCACTCGACTGATCCCACCCGCGTAACGCCGGCCGGTCTCGTCGACGTACGGACCGGCCGTCGCGCGTGGCGCCGTTCGTGGTCCTTCACCTGCCGCCGAGTAGCCTCGCCGCCATGTATGCGATCACGATCCCTGAACCAGGCGGTCCCGAGGCGCTCGTCTGGGCCGAGGTGCCCGATCCGGTGGCCGGCGAGGGCGAGGTCCTCGTCGATGTCGTGTCCAGCGCGGTCAATCGCGCCGATGTGTTGCAGCGGCAGGGGTTCTACAACCCGCCGCCCGGCGCGTCCCCGTACCCCGGCCTGGAGTGTTCGGGCCGTATCTCGGCGATCGGGCCCGGTGTCACCGGCTGGGCGGTCGGCGACGAGGTGTGTGCGCTGCTCGCGGGCGGCGGATACGCGGAGAAGGTCGCCGTGCCCGCCGGGCAGCTGCTGCCCGTACCGGACGGCGTCGACACGGCTGTGGCCGCGGCGCTGCCCGAGGTGACGGCCACGGTCTGGTCCAACGTCTTCATGGTGGCCCATCTGCGCCCCGGCGAGACGCTGCTGGTGCACGGCGGGTCCAGCGGCATCGGCACGATGGCGATCCAGCTCGCCAAGGCCGTGGGCGCGCGGGTCGCGGTCACCGCAGGGGGACCGGAGAAGCTGGCGCGCTGCGCGGAGCTCGGGGCCGACATCCTGATCGACTACCGGGAGCAGGACTTCGTCGAGGAACTGCGCAAGGCGACCGACGGGGCCGGCGCGGACGTCATCCTCGACATCGTCGGCGCGAAGTATCTGGACCGGAACGTGAAGGCGCTCGCCGTCAACGGCAGGCTGGCCGTCATCGGCCTTCAGGGCGGCGTCAAGGGCGAGCTGAATCTGGGCGCCCTGCTGAACAAGCGGGCCGCCGTCACCGCGACCTCGCTGCGCGGCCGCCCGCTCGCCGAGAAGGCCGCCATCGTCGCCGCCGTGCGCGAGCACGTCTGGCCGCTGGTCGCGGACGGCGTCGTACGGCCGATCGTGGACCGTACGGTGCCGATGCCGGACGCCGCCGAGGCCCACCGGGTGCTGGAGTCCAGCGCGCACATCGGGAAGGTGCTGCTGCGGGCCCCCGCGAGCTGAAGCCCCGGCCAGGTGAAGCCCTTGGCCAGGCTCGGCCCGTCTGTTGGGGGCTTTCGTGGGCTGAAGCCCCGGCCAGGCCGATCCGGTTCCGGACAGGCCCGACCCGGTCCCCGACCAGCCCCGCCCCGTCCCACCGCACGGAGTTCCACCGCACGGGAATGGCCAGGCGCACGGGAAGGCCCACGGCACGGCACGGCACGGCAGGGAAGGCCCACCGCGCGGAAGGCCCACCGCACGGGAAAGGCCCGGCGCACAGGTCGTGGACCGTGTGTGCCGGGCCTCGGCGTCGCCCGCTGCCGGGCGTACGTACCAGGGATACACGCACCAGGGATCAGGGATATCGGAGGTGCGGGGGCCGAGGGCTAGAGGTACGGGCCCGACCTGAGGGCCCCGTGCGGGTCCCCGCTGCCGTCCTCGCCCTCGTGGCCGCTGCCCGGCGGAAGGGCGCGACGCATCTGCTCCAACTGGGCCCGAGCCGCCATCTGCTGGGCGAACAGCGCCGTCTGGATGCCGTGGAACAGGCCCTCCAGCCAGCCCACCAACTGGGCCTGGGCAATCCTGAGTTCCGCCTCGGAGGGCACCGACTCGTCGGTGAACGGCAGGGAGAGCCGCTCCAGCTCCTCCACCAGCTCCGGCGCGAGGCCGTCCTCCAGCTCCTTCACGGAGCCGGCGTGGATCTCCTTGAGCCTGACCCGGCTCGCCTCGTCGAGAGGAGCCGCCCTGACCTCCTCCAGGAGCTGCTTGATCATGCTGCCGATGCGCATGACCTTCGCGGGCTGCTCGACCATCTCCGTCACTGGGACCTCACGCGATTCGTCGTCAGTGCCACCGCCGCCGATCGCCATGCCGTCCTGCCCCACCACGAGGACTTGGGGGTGCTCCTGCGACCGTTCATTCCTCGGCATCTCCATGGCGCCATTGTCTCGCACACCTGCTGTACAACACCGTGGTGCCCCCGGAAACGGTTGATCCACCGTTTCCGAGGGCACCGAGTCAGCCGGTCGGCCCACCGGTCGCACCGGTCGCACCAACCGCCCCGGCCGTATCTATCGGACCGATCGCACCGTCGTCGCTGTCATCGCTGTCATCGCTGTCAGCGCCGTCCCGCCGTCACCCGGCCCGCCGTGCCAGCGCGAGGCGGGAGCGGGTGAGTGCCGTGGCGAGCAGACCGGCCAGCAGCGGAACGACCACGACGAGCAGGCCGAGGGTGGTCCAGGGCAGCACGATCGGCGTGTACGCCGACTCCATGGGCATCTTCCGCATCACGTCCAGTGCCTGGCGCAGATCGACCAGCCGCAGCGCCACCGCCGGCACCAGTCCGGCCAGCGTGCCGAGCACCACACCCGTGAGCGCCACCACCACGCACTGGAAGCCGGACAGTTTCCGCCGCACGCTCGGGGGCGCGCCGACCGCGCTGAGCGTGGTGAGATCGGCTTCCGCGTCCGCCTTGGCGAGGCCCGTCGTGATCGCGGCGGCGCCCAGCGTCACCATCCCGGCGAACAGGGTCAGGATCAGCAGCATGGAGTTGTCGTATCGGCCTTCTCCGGACTCGTACTGTACATAGACGCCGCCGCCGGCCTGCTCAATCACTCCGTAGGTCCGCTGCTCCTCGGCGTCCGTCGGCGTGTGGGCGACCGTGTACACGCTTCCGCTCGGCGCGGTGTGCAGGCCGATTCGTTCCGCGGTCCGCTGCGGCAGGATCATGCTGATCCCGGGGGTGGCGGCGTACTTCGCGGGTGCCACGTACACCTTCAGCCTGTCCGTGGTGGTGCGGGCCTTGCCCGGGTGCAGCTTCCGGTTCTGCTTGTCCTTGTCGCTGTAGCGGTGGACGGCCTTGACGGTGACCTCGCCGTTCTTCGCGAACACCGGGTTGAGCAGTACCGGTGTGCCGGCCGCCAGTGCCTTGGCGGCGGCGGGGTCGTCGAGCTTCACATAGGTGCTGAGCATGGCCTCGTCCGCCACGACGATGCTGCTCTCTCCGGTGTTGAAGGTGCCCGATGACATGGTGTCGACGAGGCAGGCGGGGGAACGCCTCAGCTTCTTGTGCTCGTCGGCGGTGAGCCGCGCGGCGAGTTCCTTGGCGCCCTTGCCGGTGAGCGGGCAGGAGGCGGCCTTTCCGGCGGGTTTGACCAGCTCGACCGAACCGCAGCCGTTCTCCGCGTCGCCGTAGAGGTCGCAGTCGCTGCCCGCCCATACGCGTCGGAAGTCGGCGTGCCCGCTGGTGACGGCTATGTTCCGCTCGACGGCGGCCCGTGCCTGCGGGAGCAGGGATGCGGACTTGGAGTCGAAGGCGGAGACGAGGATGGTCCCCTCGCTCAGATAGGGGATGTAGTCGTACTCCTCCTCGGCCATGGTGCTGGACATGTATGTGGCGATGGCGACCGAACCGGCGACGGCCGCCATCACGGCCGCGACCGCGGGAGCGGTCCGGCCGCGGTTGCGGGCCGCGTCGCGCAGCGCCAGACGGGGCGAGAGCGGCAGCCTGCCGCCGAGCCGCCCGAGGAAGCCGACGATCACCGGGATGCAGGCGAGCAGCCCGAGCTCGGCGGTCACCGAGCCGGCGGCGACCAGTGTCGGGCTCTCGTCGGTGCCGCCGTAGACGGCGACGGCGCATCCGATGGCCATGACACAGGCGCCCAGAACGGGCAGCACCCGGGAGGAGCGGCGGACGCCGCGGCGTCCGGTGAGCGACTCCAGAACGGACTGCCGACTGGCCACGATCGCCGGGGCGAATGCCGCCAGCAGACCCGTGATCAGGCCGATCAACGCGATGAGTAGCAGTTCCGTGGGATTGAGGGCAAGCGAGACGAAGCGGTTCCCGGTCCACTGCTCGATCATGGGGCGGAACACCGCGGTGGCTGCCAGCCCGGCCGCCACACCGGTCACGGCCCCGACGCCGCCGAGTACCAGGCCGCCGCCGAGCACCACGGCCCGGACATGACGCCTGTCCCCTCCGCAGGTGCCGAGGAGACCGAGCTGACGGCGGGAGCGGCGCGCACCGACCGCGAAGGCCGGTCCGGCGAGCAGCACGATCTCCAGGACCGCCATGGCGACCACGGTGACCAGCGCCGCGCTCGCCTCTTTGGAGGTGTCCAGGTACGCCTCGGCACCCTTCCTGGCCAGCGGGACCTCGGAGTCCGACGGCGGGGCCAGGACGACCTGACGGGACGTGACGAGGACGCCCGACTTATTGGCCGCCATGACGTCCGACCAGGTCACCCCCACCCCTTCGGGTCCCTTGACCAGCCACATCTTGGAGCGGACGTTCGGCGGCAGCACCTTCTTGTCGTGGTCGGCCTTGGCCTGCCACGGGGCGATGACCGCTCCCGGATCGGCGTACAGCGCCTCGGATTTCAGCTGGTCCGGCTGCTCGACCACGCCGGTGATCGTGTACTTCTTGCCGAAGTTGCGCACGGTGGTGGTCGAACCGATGTCCAGGCCGGTCGACTTCAGGAACGGCTCGGTGGCCGCCACCTCGTCCTTGCCGTGCGGGAAGGCACCGCGTACGAGGTCGATCTTGCCGCGGGCCAGCTCGTCCGAAGTCCGGAACTCGAAGATCTCGGTGCTGGCGACGCCGTAACCGGTGGTGATGCCGGCCGGGACGGACTGGATGCTGATCGCCCGCGAGCCCTTGGGGAACGTGGCGGTTATGTCGACCGACGGACCGTCCTCGTCCACCGACGCGTTCGGGTCGACCGCGTCGTACCTCTGGCCGTCGGGCAGCTGCTGGATGGGGCCGATCCCCTCGTCGCTGAAGAGCGCGTCGGCGGAGCCCATCGAGGCCGTGAGTGCTTCGGCCGTGGTCGGTGTCACACTGCGGTACGTCACGTCGAGGGCGGTGACGCCGAGGACGGGTACGGCGATCATCGCGACCACCAGTGCGCTGCGACCCTTGGACCGCATCGCGTCGCGTCGGGCGATCCGGAGGGCGGCGCGCCAGCCGGTGAAGAGGCTCACTTGGCGGCCTCGGGTGCGAGCAGCGAATCGGCGTCGGCGTCGGCGTTGAAGGTCTCGTCGACGACCGAGCCGTCCCGGAGGAACACGACCCGGTCCGCCCAGGCCGCGTACCGCGACTCGTGCGTCACCATCACACCGGCCGCACCCCGGTCGCAGCGGCTGCGCAGCAGCGCGAGGACCTGCTCGCCGGTCTCGGAGTCGAGTGCTCCGGTCGGTTCGTCGGCGAGCACCAGGCGCCGGTCCCCCACCAGCGCGCGGGCGATGGCGACACGCTGCTGCTGGCCGCCGGACATCTCGTCCGGGAACCGGTCGGCGATCTCCAGGAGCTTCATCTCCTCCAGCGCCGCCCGTGCCTCCTTGCGGGCCTTGCGGACGGAGACGCCGTCGAGCTCGCGCGGCAGGGCGATGTTCTCGGCGGCGGTGAGGGCGGGGATCAGGTTGTAGTCCTGGAAGACATAGCCGACGCTGCGGCGGCGCAGGGCGGCGACACCCTTGCGGCCGAGCGCGGCTATGTCCTGGCCCTCGATGACGACCTGGCCGCTGGTGGCGGTGTCGAGACCGCCCGCGATGGTCAGCAGGGTGGACTTGCCGGAGCCGGACGGGCCCATCACGGCGACGAGTTCACCGGCATACACGGACAGGTCGATGCCGCGCAGGGCGTGCACCTCGGCCATGCCGGAGCCGTGGGTGCGGGTGAGCGCCCGGAGTTCGAGCACCGGCGCATCGGCCGGTGTCGCGGATCGGGACGGGACGTGCGAGGACATGGTGAGTGGTTCCCCCCTCGGAACGGGTGTGGAGTTACGGACACGCGGACCCGCGGTCTGTGGCTACGCGGTCCTGCGGTCCTGTGGTTTGTGGCCACGCGGTCCTGCGATGCGGCCGCGCGACCCTGATGCCGCGCGACCGATGCCGCGCGACTCTGACGCCGCGCGACTCTGAGGTTCGTGATCAGCGCCGGCTGCGCGGGCGGGCGAAACGGGACGCGACGCGGCTGGTCGTACGGGCCTCGGGTTCCGGCTCCGTGGCGGCGGCCTCGGCGAGGCGGACCAGCCGGGTCTCGCAGTGGTCCAGCCAGCGTGCCTCCGCCTCCGCCTGGAAGATCAGCTGCTCCAGTACGAGCAGCCAGGCGACCTCGTCGCGGTTGGTCGGGACGTCGCTGAGCGACTGCGCCTTGAGACGGGTGTAGTCCTGCATCGCCTTCAGGGTGTGGCGGCGCTGGGACTGGATGACGGCACGGATGTCGACCCCGGGTGCGCCGACCGCCATGGCGAGCTTGATGGCCAGTTCGTCGCGGGGCGGGTTGTTGCGGTCGACCGGCGTCTCGAACCAGGTCCGCAGCTCGGTGCGTCCGTCGTCGGTGATCGCGTAGAGAGCGTGCCCCTGGTCGTCCTCGTCGTCCTGCACGACCAGGCCGTCGCGCTCCAGCCGGCTGAGCGTCGTGTACACCTGACCGACGTTGAGCGGCCAGGTGGAGCCGGTGCGCGACTCGAATTCGGTACGGAGCTGGGAGCCGTATCGAGGCCCCCGTTCCAGGAGGGCCAGCAGCCCATGACGGATCGACATACTCAGTATGTATACCGAGTATGTTCCTCGGCGCAAGTCTCCACCGGGGCGCATGGGTGCTGGTGGGAGCCCCGGTTCACGGAGGGGGCGTGGAACGCGCGGGGGCGGCTCAGCCCGAGCGACGCATGCGGAACGCCAGGAAGCCCAGCCCCACTCCTATCAGCGTGATTCCCGCGCCCAGCGACACCTGCTTCACCCGCTGTACGGTCGGTGCGTCCAGGGCCTGCGGCGAGAGCCGGTCGGTTCCGGGAGAGGCGCTCGCCCCGGGCGTCGCGGCAGGCGCCGGCCCCGGATCGGTCGGTGCGGGGGGTGCGTCGGGCTGCGGGAGCGTGCTGTCCGCGTGCGCGAGCTCCCACGGCGAGAGCCGCCGCCCGGGGCGCAACCGCCCCTCCCCGGCCTCACGCCCGGCGAGCGGGGACTGCACCGCGGCCCTCGGCGGCTCCTCGTCGGAGCCGGGGGCGGAGTCCGACTGAGGTGTGTGGGAGGGCGAGGCCGAGGCCGAGGCCGAGGCCGAGGGCGAGGCCGATGCCGAGTCGGAGGGGGAGCCGGAGGCCGGGACGGAGGGGGACGGGGGCCTCGGAGGTGCAGGGGCGGCCGGTCCGCCGTCCGGGGGACCAGTCGTGGGTATGGCCGAGGGTTCGGCCGAAGGGGTGGCCGGTTTCGTGGCCGACGGATCGGCGCCGGGGACGCCGGAGGGCCGGACGGTGGCTCCGGTCGGAGTGTGCGCGGGCGGCGTCACCGGGGAGCTGAGCGGGCCCGCCGGCCGACCGGACGAGCCCTGTCCGGCCTGCGCCTCTCCCGCCGCGGCCCCCAGCGCCGCACCCGCCGTCAATATGAGGGAGGCCACACACCTCGTGGGCCGTGAGGGGAGATGTCCTGAAGCCATGGGCTCAGCGTCACATGTGACGATATGTCCGGCATCTCGGATGCGCCGCACCCCGGGGTGCGGCCCTTACTCGTACGCGGCCCTCACTCGTACGCGACGGCCCCGGACTCAGGCCGGGTCGCCCGTCGCGACGCGCAGTTCGAAGTGGGCGCCGACCTTGTCCACGGCGGTGCCGGCCGACGGGAACTGGTCGATGACCTGATCCTCCGCGTACGCGTTCCCCGGGACCTTGACCTTCTTGACGGTCCAGCCGGCCTCGTCCGCGCACGCCTTCGCGGAGAGAAAGTCCTTGTACAAGAACTTCGGCGCGCTCACCTTCTCCGGGTCGTCGCCGTCCTCCAGCGCGTCCGTGCAGTCCTCCGTGTCCATCGTCCGGTTCCGCTCCGGATCCTTGTGCTCGCTCGCGCCCGGTGACTCGTTCGCGGTCGTGCCGCCCTTGGAGTCGGCGTCCTTCAGCGAGAGCACCGTGATCAGACCGCCGATCGCGATCAGGGCCACCACGATCGAGCCCACGATCAGCGGCATGTTCCGCTTCGAGCCGCCGCCCGAGCCGGAGTGCGACTGCGTCTGCGTCTGCGGCGAGAGCGTGTAGGGCGGCGGGGTCTGCTGCACCGGGGGCTGGTTCTGGTACGGCTGGGCCGCCTGCGGGTAGCCGTACGAAGGTGCCGGTGCGGGGGCCGGGGCCGACGGGCCGTACGCGCCCGACTGGTACGGGCCCGGCTGGTACGGCGTCTGGACGCCCTGGGGCGTCGCGCCGGACTGGTCGACCGGCGGGAAGACCGTCGCGCCGACGCCTGAGCCGCTGTTCGCCGGGGTGCCGCCGCCCGAGACGATCACCGGCGCGCCCGTGGTGCCGCTCGCGGCCAGCACGCGGGCGATCTCGTCCTGCATCGCCGCCGCGCTGGGGAAACGTTCGTTCGGGTTCTTCTTCAGTGCGCGGGCGATCAGCGCGTCCATCGCCGGGGTGATCGACCGGTTGATGGTGGAGGGTACGACCGGCTCCTCCTGGACGTGTGCGTACGCGATGGCCAGCGGGGAGTCCGCGTCGAAGGGGATCCGCCCGGTCAGCAGCTGGAACAGCATGATGCCGACCGAGTACAGGTCGGATCGGGCGTCCACCCCGCGGCCCAGGGCCTGCTCGGGGGAGAGGTACTGCGGGGTGCCGACCACCATGCCGGTCTGCGTCATCGACGTGACCCCCGACTGCATGGCGCGGGCGATGCCGAAGTCCATGACCTTCACGACGCCGCGCTTGGTCACCATCACGTTGCCGGGCTTGATGTCGCGGTGAACCAGGCCCATCTCGTGACTGGTGTCCAGCGCCGCCAGTACGTCGGCCGTCACCTTCAGCGCCCGGTCGGCCGGCATCGCGCCGTGGTTCTGGATGTCCGCCTGGAGCACGGAGCCGAGCGGCTGCCCCTCCACGTACTCCATGACGATGTACGGCATCAGCGCGCCGCCGAGCTCGTCCTCGCCGGTGTCGAAGACCGAGACGATGTTGGTGTGCTGCAGTTTGGCCACGGCCTGCGCCTCGCGCCGGAACCGCTCACGGAAGGACTGCTCGCGCCCCAGCTCCGTGTGCAATGTCTTGATTGCGACCTGGCGGTCCAGGGCGGTGTCGTACGCCAGGTATACGGACGCCATCCCGCCCTCGCCGAGCAGGTCGCGAAGCTGGTAGCGCCCGCCGGCGAGCGAACCGCCGGCGTAGCGACCCTGAGCGCCGTGTGCGCCGTGTGCGCCGTCCTGGCTCATGACTTGCTTCCCCCTCGGCGCGCTGCTCGCGCGATCATCCTCATTACGCGCCAAGTCTGCCCGAGGGGTACGACACGTCAAGCCAGGTGCCCGTTCCGTGACCCTGCGCACAAGAAGCGTCTCGGAAGCGTTACAGGAACCGCATGAAATTTGCGTGGACGGCACGCCGGGCGGTTGGATAACCGGTCCCTCTCGGAAAGGTGTGCCCTGAAGAGGCTGTAGCGTGACGTGGCAATGCAGCTGGACACCGTGAGAACCCGCGGACGCGCGGACAGATACGACGGCGAGGACTGATGGCACCCGATTCCGAAGCAAACGGCGGCGGAGTATCGGATGGCACCGACTCCTGGGGCATCGGCGGCGTCGTCGGTGACGGACGCTACCGGATGACCCACCGCCTCGGCCGGGGCGGAATGGCGGAGGTTTTCGCGGCCGAGGACGTCAGGCTCGGACGTACCGTCGCAGTGAAGCTCCTGCGTTCCGATCTCGCCGAGGACCCGGTCTCCAAGGCCCGGTTCACGCGCGAGGCACAGTCGGTCGCCGGACTCAACCACCATGCGATCGTCGCCGTGTACGACTCCGGCGAGGACGTCGTGGGCGGGCAGACCGTCCCCTACATCGTGATGGAGCTGGTCGAGGGCCGCACCATCCGCGATCTGCTGATCAGTGCCGAGGCCCCGCCGCCCGAGCAGGCGCTGATCATCGTCTCCGGCGTGCTCGAAGCACTGGCGTACTCGCACCAGCACGGCATCGTGCACCGCGACATCAAGCCGGCCAACGTGATCATCACCAACTCCGGCGCGGTCAAGGTGATGGACTTCGGCATCGCCCGCGCGCTGCACGGCGCGCAGTCGACGATGACCCAGACCGGCATGGTCATGGGCACGCCGCAGTACCTCTCCCCCGAGCAGGCGCTGGGCAAGGCCGTCGACCACCGCTCCGACCTCTATGCGACCGGCTGCCTGCTGTACGAGCTCCTGGCGCTGCGGCCCCCGTTCACGGGCGAGACACCGCTGTCGGTCGTGTACCAGCACGTCCAGGACATTCCGGTCCCGCCGTCCAATGTCCTGGACGCGGTGCCGCCGGAGCTGGACGGGCTGGTCATGCGCTCCCTCGCGAAGGACCCGGACGACCGGTTCCAGAGCGCCGAGGAGATGCGCGGCCTGGTCCAGTACGGCCTCCAGATGCTTCAGGTGCAGGGCGGCCACACCGGTACGTGGAACACCGGCCCGGTCGCGATGCACGAGGGCGGGCACACCCCCGCCATGGGCGTCACCGGGGCCACGATGGCGATGGGGCACCCGTCGCACGGGGACACCTCGCAGGGCCCGATCCTGCCGCCGATGAACCCCGACGACGGTGGCTACGAGGGCGGGCACCAGGGTGGTGGCGGACGCGGCAAGCTGTGGCTGTTCGTGGTGCTCGCGCTGATCGCGATCGGGGCGGGTGTCGCCATCGCGGTCAACGCCGCGCAGGACACCGGCTCGAAGCACGAGAAGAAGCCCGACAAGGTCTCCACTTCGCCGTCCCCGTCGAAGAGCCCGTCCGCGCCGAGCGACGAGCAGAGCGAGGAGACCCAGGTGCCGGAGAATTCCACGGGCAACCAGCAGGACACCCCGCCGCCGCAGACCTACGCCCCGTCGACCCCTCCGACCCAGCCCTCGGAACCGGCGACGGACCAGCCGTCCACCCCGACAGACGGCGGTACGGGTACGGACAACGGCGGTACGGGCACCGACAACGGCGGTACGGGTACGGACAACGGCGGTACGGGCACCGACAACGGCGGCACCGGTACGGACAACGGCGGTACCGGTACCGACAACGGCGGCACCGGTACGGACAACGGCGGTACGGGGACGGACAACGGCGGTACGGGCACCGGTACGTCCGGAACCGCCGGAGCCGCGGCGGGCACCATCCCCTGACCGGCAACGAACCGGCGACGGCCGGGCCCCGACCCGGTTCCGACCCGGCCCCGGTTCCGCCCCGGCAATGACCCGGCCGTCCACGGGCGGAATCAGCCCGTGAACGCCTCGCACACCGTCTCGTACTCGCGCGTCCACCAGACCGCCAGGGCCGACACCGCAGGGAACTGCGGGTCGGCCCTCCGGTCGTGCAGGCAGTACCGCCAGCGCAGTATCCAGAAGTCGTTGAGCCGCTCCCACCACACCCGGTGCACCGCGGCGGCCAGTTCCGCCTCCTGTGCCCCGGCCGCCCGCCGGTAGGCCCGCGCGTACGCCCGGACCTTCTCCAGCTCCAGCTTCCCGGCCGGCAGCACGAAGAAGATCGCCGCGGCCCGGACCGCCTCCTCCGCCCGCGGCTGGACCCCCAGCCGGTCCCAGTCGAGGATCGCGACCGGGTCGCCGCCCCGGTACAGGACGTTCAGCGGGTGGAAGTCGCCGTGCACCCAGCCGGTGGCCGGGGCGCCGGGGGTGGGGGGTCTGCGGTCGGCGTGCTGTTCCAGCAGGGTGCGCCGCTCCAGGAGACGGTGCTCGGCCAGTTCGTCGAAGGCGTCCCGGGGGCGGCGCCGGCGCGCGGCCGTCAGCAGGTCGTCGATCAACGCGAAGGTGTCGGCGGGGTCGGGGCTCCGGTACCCGACGGACCCGACGGAGCGGTGCGCGAGCCCGGTGCCCGCGCCCATGACCTGTTCGAGCCCGGTGTGCACCGCCCCGAGAAGCGCCCCGAGCCGCTCCGACTGGGCCGTGCTGAGCTGGGCGCCCGCCCGGTGCAGCCCGTCCACCCACGGGTGCAGGGCATAGCACCGGCCGCCGATCTCCGTGACCGTGTCACCCTCGGTGTCCTGCACGGGCGGGGCGACGGGCACACCCAGCGACTGGAGCCGCTGCGTGGCGCGGTGCTGGCGGACGATCGTGGCGCGGTCGCCGGTGGAGTCGTCGAGGTGGTGCTTGAGGAAGTAGGAGCCGCGGGTGGTGGAGACGCGGTAGCCGTGGTTGAGCAGGCCCTTGGTGATGGGCTTGCAGCTCAGCGGTTCACCGGCGTCCGGATAGCGGCGCAGCACCTCGTCCACCGGAGGCACGGGCGGCCGGGGCACGGACAGGAGGTGCACCTCGTCCACCGGGGACACGGGCGGAGCGGGCACGGACGGGAACAGCACCTCGACGGCCGACGGACCGGGCGGAAGGGTGACAAATGAGCGCGGCACTCACCAGATGTTAGATCACGCTGTGTTGCCGGTCGGCTGACTTGCGTCGAAGTCCAGAGTGTGCACGGAGATGAAGTGCGGTTCGATTCGGAGGTACGCCGGGTCGAAGGGCTCGCCGTTCACCCGGGCGGGAGCGTCGCCGAACAGCGCGCGCTGGCCGGGCACCGGGTGCACGATCTCGGCGGTGCCGGTGAACTGCACGGCCCACAGATCGCCGTCGCCGCCCGAACCGTCGCCGCCCGAACCGTCGCCGCTCGGACCGGTGCCGCCCGCGCCGAAGGTGCTGAAGTTGTCCGCGCCGTACGCCACGACCGTGCCGTCGCATGCGTTGTGGTACCCGAAACCGCTGTGCATCCGCAGGACCACGCGACCGTCGATCACGACGTGGCGGGCCACCGACAGAAAGGGCAGGGCCCGCATGCTCGTCGCCAGCCGACCGTACCGGACGCGGCGGAGCAGATCGATCGCCTGGAGTTCCTCGGAGGACATGACCTCCACTCTCCGTCACCCGCGGGGGCGCGGAAAGAGGCCGCGGCCCCGGTTGCTCCGGGACCAAAGTCCCGAAGTCCGCCGGGGCGTGCGGCCCCTTCGTCCCTGCTCCCGCGTCGTCCCGGTCGCCCGGGTGCGGCGCTCAGCGCTTCTCCGCCTGCAGCCTTGCCACGTACGCGGCGGCCTGCGAACGCCGCTCCATGCCCAGCTTGGCGAGCAGACTGGAGACGTAATTCTTGATGGTCTTCTCGGCGAGGTGCAGCCGCTCGCCGATCACCCGGTTCGTCAGCCCCTCGCCGATCAGGTCGAGGATCTTGCGCTCCTGGTCGGTGAGAGCGGCGAGCTTGTCCTCGCCCCGGCCCTTCTTGCCGTCGCGCAGCCGCTCCAGCACCCGGGCGGTCGCCACCGGGTCCAGCAACGACCTTCCGGCCGCCACGTCGCGTACCGCGTTCAGCAGTTCGTTGCCCCGGATCGCCTTCAGTACGTAACCCGACGCACCGGCCATGATCGCGTCGAAGAGCGCCTCGTCGTCGGCGTACGAGGTGAGCATCAGGCATTTGATGTTCTCGTCCCGGGAGCGGACCTCCCGGCAGACCTCCACTCCGCTCCCGTCCGGCAGCCGTACGTCGAGCACCGCCACATCGGGCCGGGTCGCGGGGATACGGACCAGAGCGTCCGCCGCGGTGCCGGCCTCGCCGACGACCTCGATGTCGTCCTCGGACGAGAGCAATTCATGGACCCCGCGTCGGACGACTTCATGGTCGTCCAACAGAAAAACGGTGATTTTTCCTTGTTCACGCACAAAACGCAGTCTCACACACTCGCCTCTTCCCTGCCGCCGAACGGCGGGATAACGTGCCGTTGTTCCGGCGGCCTGCAAGGCTGTTACCAGTGCTGTGACCAGCGAGAGTTCCCGATTTTCTCGATTTACTTGGAAATCCAAGCAAAATCGCAGGTCAGATGGGGTTTCGCAGTTATGCGGCGTACTGGGTAACGTGCTTTTGACAGGGCGCTCGCCGGGGCACCTGTCACGCCTGTTCCCGGACCGAGCGGCACCCACCCCGTGCACGGGTCCGGACCCAGGCGAGCCGCACTGGCTTCCCGGCAGACCCCGGGGGCCGGACCGACGGAGGAGCACGCACGTGACCGTGGAGAGCACTGCCGCGCGCAAACCGCGACGCAGCAGCAAGCGGACCAGCGCCGTGAAAACGACCGCGAAGAGGTCCGCGAAGACGCCGCAGAATTCCGAGCCCGAGCTCGTACAGCTGCTGACGCCCGAGGGCGAGCGGGTGGAGCATCCGGACTATTCGATCGACCTGACCGCGGAGGAGCTGCGCGGTCTGTACCGGGACATGGTCCTGACCCGCCGCTTCGACGCCGAGGCCACCGCCCTGCAGCGCCAGGGCGAGCTGGGCCTGTGGGCGTCGCTGCTCGGCCAGGAGGCAGCCCAGATCGGCTCCGGCCGGGCGCTGCGCGACGACGACTACGTCTTCCCGACGTACCGCGAGCACGGCGTCGCCTGGTGCAGGGGTGTCGACCCGACCAATCTGCTCGGGATGTTCCGCGGCGTGAACCACGGTGGCTGGGACCCGAACAGCAACAACTTCCACCTGTACACGATCGTCATCGGCTCGCAGACCCTGCACGCCACCGGCTACGCCATGGGCGTCGCCAAGGACGGCGCGGACTCGGCTGTGATCGCGTACTTCGGCGACGGCGCCTCCAGCCAGGGAGACGTCGCCGAGTCCTTCACCTTCTCCGCGGTCTACAACGCCCCGGTCGTCTTCTTCTGCCAGAACAACCAGTGGGCGATCTCCGAGCCGACCGAGAAGCAGACCCGCGTCCCGCTCTACCAGCGCGCGCAGGGCTTCGGCTTCCCCGGTGTCCGGGTCGACGGCAATGACGTACTCGCCTGCCTGGCCGTCACCAGGTCGGCGCTGGAGCGGGCCCGCCGGGGTGAGGGCCCCACCCTCGTCGAGGCGTTCACCTACCGGATGGGCGCGCACACCACCTCCGACGACCCGACGAAGTACCGGGCGGACGAGGAGCGCGCCTCCTGGGAGGCCAAGGACCCGATCCTGCGGCTGCGCACGTACCTGGAGAAGGAGGGCGCCGCCGACGAGGCGTTCTTCACCGCGCTGGACGAGGAGAGCGAGGCCCTCGGCAAGCGGGTGCGCGAGGCGGTACGGGCGATGCCCGACCCGGACCCGATGGCGGTCTTCGACCACGTCTACGCCGACGGGAACCCGCTCGTCGACGAGGAGCGCACCCAGTTCGCCGCCTACCAGGCATCGTTCGCAGACACCGCCGAGGAGAGCAAGTAGCCATGGCCATGGAAAAGATGTCCATTGCGAAGGCTCTCAACGAGTCGCTGCGCAAGGCCCTCGACACCGACCCCAAGGTCCTCATCATGGGTGAGGACGTCGGCAAGCTCGGCGGGGTCTTCCGGATCACCGACGGGCTCCAGAAGGACTTCGGCGAGGACCGGGTGATCGACACCCCGCTCGCCGAGTCCGGCATCGTCGGCACGGCGATCGGCCTGGCCCTGCGCGGCTACCGGCCCGTCGTGGAGATCCAGTTCGACGGCTTCGTCTTCCCCGCGTACGACCAGATCGTCACGCAGCTCGCCAAGATGCACGCCCGCGCGCTCGGCAAGATCAAGCTGCCGGTCGTCGTCCGTATCCCGTACGGCGGCGGCATCGGCGCCGTCGAGCACCACAGCGAGTCGCCCGAGGCCCTGTTCGCGCACGTCGCGGGGTTGAAGGTGGTCTCGCCGTCGAACGCGAGCGACGCCTACTGGATGATGCAGCAGGCCGTCCAGAGCGACGACCCGGTCATCTTCTTCGAGCCGAAGCGCCGCTACTGGGACAAGGGCGAGGTCGAGACCGACTCCATCCCCGGTCCGCTGCACCGGGCCTCGGTGGCCCGCACCGGCACCGACCTCACGCTCCTCGCGTACGGCCCGATGGTGAAGGTCTGCCTGGAGGCGGCCGCGGCCGCCGAGGAGGAGGGCAAGTCGATCGAGGTCCTGGACCTGCGCTCGATCTCCCCGATCGACTTCGACGCCATCCAGACCTCGGTCGAGAAGACCGGCCGGCTCGTCGTGGTCCACGAGGCCCCGGTGTTCTACGGCTCCGGCGCCGAGATCGCCGCCCGGATCACCGAGCGCTGCTTCTACCACCTGGAAGCACCGGTGCTGCGGGTCGGCGGCTACCACGCCCCGTACCCGCCGGCGCGGCTGGAGGACGAGTACCTGCCGGGTCTCGACCGTGTGCTCGACGCCGTCGACCGCTCGCTGGCGTACTGAGGACTGGGACGTGACAACGATGACCGACACTGCCAACGCTGCTCGCTTCCGTGAGTTCAAGATGCCCGACGTGGGCGAGGGACTCACCGAGGCCGAGATCCTCAAGTGGTACGTCCAGCCCGGCGACACCGTCACCGACGGCCAGGTCGTGTGCGAGGTCGAGACGGCGAAGGCGGCCGTCGAGCTGCCGATCCCGTTCGACGGGGTGGTGCACGAACTGCGCTTCCCCGAGGGCACGACCGTCGACGTCGGCCAGGTGATCATCGCGGTGGACGTGGCACCGGGCAGCGGTGACGCGGCGCCGGCGCCGGTCGCCGCGCCGGCCGCGGAGCCGTCGGAGCCGGAGGCTCCCAAGGGCCGTCAGCCGGTCCTGGTCGGGTACGGCGTCTCCGAGAGCTCGACCAAGCGGCGTGCCCGCAAGGGCGCCACGACGGCGGTGCCCGCTGCCGCGGCGGCGATCCAGGGCGAGATGAACGGCCACGGCCCCGTGGTCCCGGAGAGCCGGCCGCTGGCCAAGCCGCCGGTCCGCAAGCTGGCCAAGGACCTGGGCATCGACCTGGCGACGGTCGTCCCGACCGGCAAGGACGGGATCATCACCCGCGAGGACGTGCGCGCGGCTGCCGCGCCCGTACCCGCACAGGCCCCGGCGCCCGTCGCCGCCGCCGCTCCGGTGGCGGCCGAGGCCGCTCCCGAGGCCCCGGCTCCGGCCGTCGTCGCCACGGTGGGCGCCCGCGAGACCCGTATCCCGGTCAAGGGCGTACGGAAGGCCATCGCCCAGGCGATGGTCGGCAGCGCCTTCACGGCTCCGCATGTCACCGAGTTCGTGACCGTCGACGTGACGCGCACGATGAAGCTGGTGGCGGAGCTCAAGGAGGACAAGGACATGGCGGGGGTGCGGGTCAACCCGCTCCTGATCATCGCCAAGGCCCTCCTGGTCGCGATCAAGCGGAACCCGGGCATCAACGCCGCCTGGGACGAGGCGAACCAGGAGATCGTGCAGAAGCACTACGTCAACCTGGGCATCGCCGCCGCGACCCCGCGCGGACTGATCGTGCCGAACATCAAGGACGCGCACGAGCAGACGCTCCCGCAGCTGGCCGCGTCCCTGGGCGAGTTGGTCTCCACGGCGCGGGACGGCAAGACCTCCCCGGCCGCGATGGCGGGCGGCACGGTGACCATCACCAACGTCGGTGTCTTCGGCGTCGACACGGGCACGCCGATCCTGAACCCGGGCGAGTCCGCGATCCTCGCGGTCGGTGCGATCAAGCTCCAGCCGTGGGTGCACAAGGGCAAGGTGAAGCCCCGTCAGGTCACCACGCTGGCCCTGTCGTTCGACCACCGCCTGGTCGACGGCGAGCTCGGCTCCAAGGTCCTGGCGGACGTCGCCGCGATCCTGGAGCAGCCGAAGCGGCTGATCACCTGGGCGTAGCTGTACGAGATGGGCCCGCGCGAACGACTTCGCGCGGGCCCATCGGCATGTCCGGCCGCTGCCGCACGGCGAGTTCGGCGAACACGGTCTTGCCGACGGTGCGCGGCTCGACGCCCCACCGGTCCGCGAGCCGCGCGACGATCAGGAGCCCCCGCCCGTAGCACTCGTCGTCCCCGGCCTCCCGCACACCGGGCAGCCGCTCCCCGCGTGCGTCGCTCACCGCGATGCGGAGCGTGGTCGCGGTGAGCGCGAGGTGCACGCGGAAGAGGCGGCCCTCGATGGCGCCGTGCAGCAGTGCGTTGGTCGCCAACTCGTTGACCAGCAGGGACGCGTCGCCGGCCAGCTCCGGATGGCCCCACTGGAGGACGAGCCGGGCGGCGCGGCGACGGCACAGGGAGATGCTGCGCGCGGTGGGGGTGTAGTCGAGCCGGTCCTCGCGGAGAACGGGTTCGGGGGCCTCTTGAGTTGCGGACATGAGCACGAACTCCTCGGGTGCGGGCGGTGGCGATGCCGCACCTGCGGGGCGCCGGTTCCGGCGCGGGGCAGGGCGGTGCACTTCCGCCAACTGATTCCGCTGTGCGAGCGGCTGTGTGCCGAACGTAGCGATCCGAGTCATGCCGCACAACATCTCGGAGATAATTTTCCCCATCAGGGTGATTGTGGGGTTCCACCTGCTGGCTGGAGACTGTCTCCGACAACAGGAGGTGTCGAGCCGTGTCGAAGCCGCGCGCAGACATGGGGAACCGCGTGTCCACGGTCCTTGCACGTCAGTTGGGCAGTCAGCTGCTGGGCTTCAGGGAAGCCGCCGGACTGAACCAGACGCAGGCCGCGCAGGCACTCAGCGCTCAGGCGGCCAAGATCGCCAAGATGGAGCATGGCTGGGTTCCGTTCCGGGACCCTGACGTCGTGGCCCTGTGCGCGGCGTACGGAGTTGACAGTCCGGACACGGTGGATGCTCTGCTTCGACTGGCCAAACTGGACCGAGAACGGCGGAAGGCAAAGGGCTGGTGGGCCACATCGCTGACGCAAGGGAGCCTTCGCGAGTACATCGCCATGGAGGATGTGGCTCTCAGGTTGCGTACGTGGCAACTCGCTCTGATCCCAGGCTTGTTTCAGACGCCCGAGTACATGAGGGCCCTCTCGGTCGCGGCTGTCTCGCCCGACCGGATCGACGAGGTGGAGCGTCTGGTCGACGTGCGAGTACGCCGCCAGCGGCGCCTGCATGGCGACAACCCGCTACGAGTACACGCGGTGATCTGGGAGGCGGCACTGCGACAGATGATCGGCGGCCCACAGGTCATGCGGCAGCAGCTTGAGCATCTGCGCTCACTGGCCGAGATGCCGAACATCGACGTGCAGGTGCTTCCATTCAGGGCAGGGGTGCATTCCTGCGGTGGAGGGCCCTTCAACATCCTTTCGTTCGTCGAGTCCGGTGCTCTGGACGTGGTGCACATGGACGGACTGCGCTCCACCAACTGGGTCGAGGGGGCCGAAGAGAGCGCCGCTTACACTGAGTTGTTCGCGCGCACCTGCGCCACCAGCCTGTCACCGTACGACTCGCTGCGGGTCATGGAGAGCATTGCCAAGGGGATGATCGAGTGACCGAGTTCCGCTTCAGGAAGTCCAGTTACAGCGAGCCGAACGGCGAGTGCGTCGAAGTGGCCCGCAACATCCCCCGTACTGTCGCCGTCCGCGACTCCAAGCGGCCCGACGGCCCCGTCATCGTTCTCGGCCCCGCCGCCTGGGACGCCTTCCAGGCCGGGCTGGTCCGGTCGTCGGACTGACTCGGCCCGCCCGGCTGGCGCCTGTTGCAGGGGTCGCTGCTCGCTGGCCTTCGGGCTGTGTTTCCGTGCCGCAGTGAATCACCGCCAAGCGCCTCGTGGAGTGTCAGCGCGCTGCGAGGGTTGCGAGTAGCTCGGCGGCGGTCTTCGGGTGGACGAGCCAGCGCAGGTGGCTCCCCTCAAGTGTCCGGACGTCGAAGGGGTTGTCGGGTGTGAGCGCGTCGGCTTCGCGAATCATGCGGTCCTGCACGGCGAGCGGAAGGCTGGCATCGGCGGCCAGGCGCACATAGGTTTTGGGAATCCGGCCCCAGGTCGTGGCCTGTGCCCGGTCGGCGGACGTACCGATGTCGAGGTTCTCATCGGGCTGGAAGGTGTTCAGGAAGGTCCGGAACTCGTCATCGGTGAGGTCGGCGGCGGACGCTCGCTTGAACGCGGCGAGCGCCGCCGGGTCGGCGGTGCGGAAGTTGGTCCGGAGCAGACCGAGTTCGGCCGGGTTCCCGACGAGTGTGGCAGCGAAGGCTCCCGCGTCGACGTCCGCCATCTCCGGCTGGGCGTGATAGCCGCTCACGTCCAGATCGACGGGGCACCAGGCGGCGACGTAAACGATCCGGTCGATCAGCTCGGGCCGGGCGTTGGCGACGGCGGTGGTCGTGATGCCGCCCCGGCTGTGGGCGACGAGGATGGTGGGCCCGTTCCGCTTGGCCCGTTCGAGGACTTCGATCACGCGGGCGGCGTTGTCGGCGAGCGTGACGCCCTTGATGCTCCCCGGTTCTGCGGCGAGGGCGTCGAGATCCTGGGGAGCCTGGTAGGCCGCGGGGAAGGTCGCCTCGAATCCGTGCCCCGGAAGGTCGACCGCGACCGAGCGGTGCCCGAGTAGGGCGAGCTCGGCCTGCAGCGGCGCGAACGTGAACGAATTCGCGAAGGCCCCATGAACAAAAACGAATGTCGGCAGATTCTGCATGCCTCAGCCTCCAACAGAACGATTTATAGGGCAAGATCAAGGTTCAAGAGGGGAACCTCAACGGCGATTCCAGACGCTGACAGGGCGTCCTGTAACGCGCGGCGTCGAGGTCGGTAATGTGCTTCGGTCTCGGGGTCCGCGTTGCGTTCGTCAAGTACGGCCCCGTCATCGTTCTCGGCCCGGCGGCCTGGGATGCCTTCCAGGACGGGCTGGTCCGGTCGGGCTGACCCGGAACGCCCGGGCTAGGCGACCGCGTGCACGAGCAGTGTTCCGATGTGCCCGGGACGGGGGGCGTCCAGCACTCGCGCGTCGGCCGTGGCGAACCCGGCGCGGGTGAGCAGGCGCTCCCATACGGTGGGGCGATAGCTGTAGCGGTAGGTGAACATCGCCCTGCCCGCGAAACCGCCCTTGTACATGCCCTGCGGTCCGTACGCGCCGGGGATGGCCGGTGGCTGCGAGAAGACGAAGACACCGCCGGGGGTGAGGCGTTGACGGACGAGCGGGAAGAGGCGGGCCGGGTCGGTGAACCAGGCGGCTCCGAAGATGGAGTAGACGGCGTCGTACGTGTCCCCGCGCTCGTTCAGGTGACCCAGGACCTCCGCGCACACGAACTCCGCGCCGCTGTCTGACCATCTCGTGGAGGTCTTCTCGACCATGACCGGGGACAAGTCGATGCCCCGGGCGGCGATACCCAGCTGAGCTAGGTGGGCGAGAGCGCGGCCGGTGCCGCAGCCGATCTCCAGTACTGAACGCGGGGTGCCGAGCAATTCCGGGCCGGGTCCGTGACCGGCGTACTGGGTCCAGCAGAAGACCGGCTCCAGGTCGTCCTTGAAGGCGGAGGCGGCGTAGGCGTCCCACAGTTCGGTCTCGGCGGCGATGTCGTGTTGCGCGGGCAAGATGATTCCCTTCCGGCAAAGCCGGCCTCTGTCCTTCGGGGAGCCGAGGACAGAGGCCGGTGCCAGGTCGTTCAGTGGCTGTCGGGGAGCAGTGGCGCGGCCTGGCCATGCGAACCGAAGAGCTCGCCATCGCCTATCGGGCCGCGCCACACCTTGCCGCCATCCTCATCTGGAGCCGCAGATGACCGAGGTTCCAGACCTCAGTCCACCACCTGCACCTTGTCCGCGTGCAGACCCTTGCGTCGTTGGATGACCAGCGGGGCTGTGTGCCCTCCTACCGGTTGAGGATCTGCTCGACCGTGGCGGCCACCTGTTCGGCCTGGATGTCGCGGCCCTTGTCATTGGGGTGCGCGTACCAGGGGAGCTTGTAGTCGCCGAGCGCGACCTGGGAGTCCTCCAGCAGGCCCCCGATGCCCCGGTCGGCGCCGTCGCATGCCGTGTTGCCGCCGGTGTGGGCGTAGAGGTCGACGAAGTCGGCGCCGCCTTCGGCGTCGGCGGCGGCCTTCTTCATGACGTCGTTCAGCCGCTTCTGGATCTGGTCCAGGACCGGCAGGGCGTCCTGGGGGATGTCGGCGAACGGCAGCTGCGTCTGACCGGGCGCCGCGGTCAGGCACTTGGTGGTGTCCTCGGGCACGAGCCGGGGATAGCCGGCCAGGACGCGCTTGGCGTCGGGGGCGAAGTAGCCGATGCGGTCGAGCAACTCCTCCAGGTCCCACCCGACCTGCTCGAACCGGCCGTCCAGCCACTGCTTCCCGTCCCCGGACTCGAAGAACTCACCGCACGTGGCGGCCGGCTTGTCCTTGTCCACCGGCTCCCCCGGCAGCAGAACGCCCTCCGTCCGGAGCTTGTCGGAACACTGCTTCAGGATGCGGTTGAAGCCCAGCGTGTTGCCGCCCATGCTTCCCACAGCCAGCTGGGTGTCGTACTTGAGCGCGTCCTGCTGCCGCGGGACCGTCATGCCGAGCAGCAGCTCCTGTTCCTCCCAGAAGTGGTGGACGAGGGCGCCTCCGCAGGAGACGTCCGACTGGACATCGAGCGTGATGCCCTTGTCCGCGAGGCGGCGGGTGGCGACGGCGGGGTAGTTCTCCTTCGCCTGGAAGCAGAAGTCCCTCTTGCTGTCCTGGTTGAAGGGAGCGATGCCGAAGTTGGCGGTGTAGGAGTCGCCGAAGAAGACGGTCGGTACGGGATCGGCGGGCGCCGCGCCGGCGTTGCCCGCCGGGCCGGCAAGCGCCAGGCAGCCGCCCAGTGCGACGGCCGCGGCAGCCAGCCGCCGCGCCACCGGAGTTTTCGTCGTTTTACGCATGGCCGAAGACATGGATGTGCCCTTTCGTCGAGGCCCACGAGGAGAGGCCGGCCAACTGGAACGCTCCGTATTCAAACATGCGCAGAGGGTGATGGTGATTCGATGGGCGCGACCGGAACCCGGCGTTCCTGGACAACCCCTTACGTGTGTTCATCCCGCCCGCTCAGCAAGGGCGTTGAGGAGGTACGTCCGACGAGTTCGGATGTGAACCTGGCCCGAAAGAGGAGGAGCCTGCCCGGCAACCGCGCGGACCCGGCAGCGTGGCCGTGCGCTGAAGGGGCAGAGGCGTTCGGCACGCAGCCGGGCATGCCGTACAGAGGAGCGGTCGTCGAAAATGGGTTTCGTGGCCTACGCTGCCGCATCCGCACGCTTGGCCGGTACGGACGTCGTCAACGGTCAACATGCCTATGTTCACACGGAATTGGACGTCAAGGGCCCGCTGCTAGGGTGGCCCGATGGCATCGGTCAAGAAGATCCAGGTCACCTTCGACTGCGCGGACCCCGAGCGTGTCGCCCGCTTCTGGTGCGAGGTGTTGGGGTACGTCGCACCGCCGGTACCGGAGGGGTTCGACTCCTGGGACGCCTACAACGACTCGCTGCCGCCCGAGGAGCGGGGTGCATGGTTCGTGTGCTCCGATCCCACGGGTGAGGGGCCGCGCATGTATTTCCAGCGCGTTCCCGAGGGCAAGGTCGCCAAGAACCGGGTGCATCTCGATGTGCGGGTCGGCACCGGGCTCGTGGGTGCGGAGCGACTGGCCGCGCTTGAGGCCGAACGTGATCGGCTGGTCGCGCTCGGCGCGGTGTGCGTGAACGTGCTGTACGCCGATGACAAGAACGAGTCCTGCATCAACATGCAGGACATCGAGGGCAACGAGTTCTGTCTCGACTGAGCCTGGTTCTCGATCAAGGCGACCACGCCCGACGGCCGCATCCTGCGCTCCCGCAGCCTGGACGGCATCGGCAAGGGGGCCTGTGCCCTGTCGGCCACCTGCCCGGCGCCTATCCGGTCCAGACACTCATCCGCGCCGCCGACGCGGCCTCCACCCGTCAGCGGCGTGTCGCGCCGCGCCGGGGCAGCCGGAACCGTCCCGTGGGCCCGGCAGTTGAGCGGACCGCGGGATGGTGGTCGGGGCGCGTCTGAGTGGTCGGGCCGGGGCGGGTCAGAGTGGCCGGGTCGTGGCGACCATGCGTCCCGCGTGGTCCATCACGGAGACGGACCGGATGTCGGGGATGTGCAGGGCACTCGCCCCCGTCACGGTGACGCTGCCGCTGGGAGTGATCCCCCAGGTGGCCGCCTGCTCCGTGCGGCCGTCCATCGAGGAGACCTGGAGGACGAAGGGGCCTGGTGCTCCTGCGGGCAGGTCGGCCAGGGTGACGCTCACCGCGGTGCCCCAGGGCTTGGTCGTGAGCGTGGCGCGGCCGGACACGGAGTACCCGGCGGCCGAGGTGAAGGCCGTGGACGGGCCGGTCGACTCCCGGAACGGCAGCATCGCCCCCAGCCCGAGTCCGGCAACCACGATGAAGGCCGCAGCCAGCATCAGCCACTGCCGACGAGTCCGGCGCCTGCGCGTGACATCGGCGGCGCGGACCTGCTCCAGCAGGTGGTCGAGCCGGGCCGGCGAAGCCGGGGGCGCCGCATCGGTGCCGGACTCGCGCGCAGCCGGGGGACGGGGCGCGGGCATGCCCGGGGCGCGGCGGAGCAGACCGGGCAGTGGGGCCGAGAGTGCGAGCTCGTCACGGCATTCCTGGCACGTGGGCAGGTGGGACTCCAGGACGCGGCGGTCGGTCTCGCCGAGACCACCCAGCACATACGCGCCGATCAACATGCGCACGTCATCGTGGTCGGTGCTCACCGCAGAACTCCCATTTCCTCAAAGGCTGCGCGCAGGTTGCGTACGGCGTAGTAGGCGCGGGACTTGACCGTTCCCTCCGGGATCGTGAGCCGTGACGCGGACTCGGCGACGGTCAGCCCCTCAAAGTACAGCGCCTGGATCACGTCACGATGCTCGCTGGACAGGCGTTCCAGCGCTGCGGCAATCACGTGCCCCTCCAGTGCCGCCTCCACATCATCGGCCGAAGGCACGGCCGCGAGTGCCTCGTCGTCGTAGAGCGGTTCCGGGCGCCGTTGTTCAGCGCGCCAGCTGTCGGTGAGCACATTGCGGGCGATCGTGAAGAGATAGGAGCGCATGGTGACGTGGCGCGGCTCGGTCTTGCTGATGCCGCGCCACGCCCGCAGCAGCGTCTCCTGTACGACGTCCTCCGCCTGCTCAGGGCTGCGTACGTACCTGCGCACGAAGGAGAGCAGCACATCGTGGTGCTCGGTGTACAGCGCAGTCATCAACTGCTCGTCCGGCGTCACGCTCGATGTCCTCATCTCGCAGGCTGGGGTCGCTCGGAGCATCGTCGGGCCCGAACTGCAGGCGGTGGACAGCCCGTGCCCCGGGGAGGTGCGGGACCGGATCCGATCCATCCGACTCACTTCCAGATCTGACCGCACCGGCTGCGTCGTCCGAGAGGACGGCTGCGACATGCGGCTTCTTGCGGCACTGATGGTGTGCCCTTGCGGCTACGTATACGACGAGCCGCGGGTTCGGGTTCACCCGCAGGCAGCGGAGTGCGAACTGGTTGAACTGCGGACTGAACCGGGGGCCGCGAGCGGTCGTACACATGACCGCAAGCCTTCCAACACTCAGGAGAAGAAGTCATGAGGAAGAAGAAGCTCGGCTGGGCGCTCGGCGCGGGTACGGCCATGGCCCTCGGCCTGGGCACCGCGGCCTTCGGGCTGCCCAGCACGGACGCATCGAGCCCGGTCACGTCCGCGTCTGCCTCCAGCGGAAGGCAGCACCCGGTCAAGGTGGAGGTCCTCTCACCCGAGCGCGGGGACAACGCGGGTGTGGAGGGCAAGGGCTGGATCGTGGACCTGAAGCTCTCCTTCCGGGGCAAGACCCTGGCCCAGACCGGCTACAACGGGCTCCAGCTCACCGGCCCGGCCGCGCACAACAACACCGCCCCCTTCCCCGGCACGTTCTCCACCGGCCAGGACGAGAAGATCCCCGGACTGGTCGTGCTGGACTCCACCACCAACAGCACCCTCCCCGGCTTCTCCGGGCCCGGCACCAACCTGGCCAACCTGTTCAACCTCTCCGGTGTCACCGACCGCACCGCGCACAAGACCGAACTGTGGGACACCTGGATCGTCGGCGCCCCCATCGTGGGACAGAACGTCGACACCACCCTGACCGTGGCCGTCATCGACGACCTCAACCACGACGGCGTCTACAACGACGCACCCGGCGTCGTGAAGGACCTCGACGGCGACGGGAAGATCAACGCCAAGGACCTGGACCGCATGGGCGTCGCCTCCAACATCGTCACCGTTCCCTTCCACATCAACGCCGACCCCGCCTGACGCCTGATGCCTGACGGGTGACCTTCGCGCGGAGAGCGGACACACGCCGTGGCGTGTGTGATTCCGAGACGCCGGGGTCGCCCGACAGGCTCCGAACCCCGCCGGGTCGGAAGGGCCGCTGCTGGGCCCGGCCTGTGGACACCTGCGCGGGTGCCGCGGTGCGCGCCGGGGCCGATGGACGGAGCGAGGACGATGCCGTCGCGCCCGCTTCGTCCGCCGCTCCGTACGTGGTCCTCTGCGGCACCCGTCACTCGGCTGCGGGCCTGTCCGGGTACCTCCCGGGCTCGCCGGCTCCCCGGACACATCGTGGCCGGCGCCCGCCGCCGACCACGCCGAGGACCGCCCCTGCCCGCAGTGGCATCCCCGCACGGCACCCCGCTGCGCGGGTCCCCGGGCGAAGGCCCCACAGCTTCGCCCGGGAGCCTGCCGCGGCCTGTGCAGGTCCTCAATTCTTCGCGTCCCGTCGCACATGACTGCCGGACGGGCGGGCCGAAACCCGTCCCCCCACCTCACCATGAGGAGCTACTTCCATGAACTCCCCGAAGACCCGCGTGGCCGTGGCGGCCTCCGCGGCACTGCTGGTCGCCTCCGGCGCAGCGCCGAGCGTCGCCGCCACCCCCGCGCCTGAGCACGATCGCACCTCCGTGGCGCTCGCCTGGTACGACACCACGGCGGACACGATCGCGGCGGCCGGCCAGTCACTCCCTCCGGTGACCAACAACAGGACCTGGGCGATCAGTTGGACGGCGGCGGCGCGGGCCTTGCAGCATGTGCCGTCCGGGGTCGACCGCAAGGACTACCAGGACGCGGCGCTGGCCGCCGCGGTGCACCGCGCCCTGGTCGAGCTGGTGCCCACCCGTGCCCCGGAGCTGGACGCCGCCCTGGAGCAGACCCTGGAGCAGACCCCCGACGGCCCGGCCGAGACCTTGGGCGCCGCAGCAGGCGAACGCCAGGCGCTGGAGATCCTGCACGATCGCGAGGGAGACGGCCTCGACGCGGCCTCGGTGAACGCCCCGTTCACCGTGCCGCCGGCCGCACCGGGCGTCTGGCAGCCCACCCCGCCCGCGTACGCCCCCGCCATCCAGAACGGCACCCGGTTCGCCCGGCCCTTCCTGCTGAAGAGCGCCGACCAGTTCCGGCTGCCCGCGCCTCCCGCTCCGACGTCCGAGCGGTACCAGAAGGACCTGAAGGAGGTTCGGGAATTCGGCGAGCTGAACAGCACCGTGCGCACCGCGCGGCAGACCGACACGGCCAACTTCTGGTACGAATCCTCGCTGAACCTGTGGACCAAGCCGATTCGCGTCGCGCTCGCCGCCACCTCCCACCAGCCGCTGCGCAAGCAGGCCGAACTTGTCGCCCTGGCCAACGCCACGCTGGTGGACACCCAGATCGCCACCTCCGACAGCAAGTACACCTACCCGCTGTGGCGCCCCGTCACCGCGATCCGGGCAGGCGTCGGCGACGTCCCCGCCGACCCGTCGTGGAACCCGCTGCACACCACCCCGGCGCACCCGGACTACCCCAGCGGCCACAACACCTACGCAGGCGCGGCGGAAACCGTTCTCACCGCCCTCGCAGGGCCGCGCACGGCCCCGTTCACCCTGACCAGCGCCACCGCACCGGGCGTCGTCCGTACCTACACCGCATGGCACCAGCTCACGCTGGAGAACATGGACGCGCGGGTCTGGCTGGGCATCCACACCCGCCTCGCGGACGAGGCCGGGGTCACCCTGGGCACCGATGTCGCCAGGTACGGCCTGAACCACGCGCAGGCGCTGTTCGACGAGCAGTGAACCGGCCGGGCGAGCACCGCGTCGGCGCACGCGTCCCTCTCGTGGCCCGGCCGATGAACTCGTCGCCCGACCGATGAAGAGGGGCCCCGCGTGGGGCCCCTCTGCGGGTGTTGCGGTGATCGGGTGGGCTACTTCTTGAAGGAGTAGTCCATGATCTTCTTCATGTCCGCGCTGCGGTTGGCCGCGCTCGTGGAGGCGAGCACCGTGCCGATGACCGTCTTGCCGTTACGGGTCGCGGCGAAGACCAGGCAGTACTTGGCGGCCGGGCCGGAGCCGGTCTTCACGCCGATGGCGCCGCTGTAGCTGCTGAGCATGGTGTTGGTGTTGGACCACGACATGTACCGGTAGCCGCCGGACTTCGTGGTGACCTTCTGCTTGGTCGACTTGGTCTTGACGACCGTGCGGAAGGTCGAGCTCTTCATCGCGCTGCTGGCGAGCTTCGTCAGGTCGCGCGGCGTCGAGTAGTTCGAGCCGTTCCCTATGCCGTCGAACGAGTCGAAGTGGGTGTTCTTCAGGCCGAGGGACTTGGCCTGGGCGTTCATCTTGCCGATGAACGACTTCACGCGGGCCGCGCGGGTGGAGCCGGAACCGAACTTGTCGGCCAGCGCGTAGGCGGCGTCGCAGCCGGACGGCAGCATCAGGCCGTACAGCAGCTGGCGGACCGTGACCTTGTCGCCCACGATGAGGCGGGCCGACGAGGCGCCCTTGGAGACGATGTAGTCGCTGTACGCCTTCTGGATCGTGACCTTGGAATCCAGGTTGAGGTTCTTCTGCGACAGCACCACCTTCGCCGTCATGATCTTGGTGGTGGAGCCGGTGGAGCGACGGGTGTCCGCGGCCTTGGCGAACAGGGACTTCCCGGTGCCGTTGTTCATCACGTAGCCGCCGGCGGCGGTGATCTTGGGGTTGGGCAGCGTGGCGGCCTGCGCGGTGGAGGCGAACGCGCTGCCCGCGATGACGGCGCCCGCTGTCAGCGCCACGGTGGCAGTGGCGGTGGCGCGGCTTATGCCCTTAATGCCGATTCTCAACTTGAATGCTCCAAATGCCCCTGGAATGCGGCCACATGTGGGTGCCGCTCGCTGATGAGACTGATGAAGACGGGGGATGGATGTGCTGATTCCTGGGGCAATTTCGGAGGTACGGGCGATTCCGGCCATGATCGGCAGTGAGGTGGTGGGGGTCCATGCGGGGGTGGCGGGTGTCCGTCCGTATCGCGGAATCGTTTCGCCATGCACGCATCTTGTATCTATGCTGTGTGCATGCCTGCCGCGCCCCCTGCCGTGAAGCCTGCCGCGAAGTCGTCCGTGAAGCCCGCCGTGAAGCAGCCGCCTGCCGCCGAGCGCGTGTACACCCACATCAAGGAGGCGGTTCTGGACCGCCGTTACGAGGGCGGCACGCTCCTGACCGAAGGGGACCTCGCGGAGGCCGTCGGCGTCTCCCGTACGCCGGTGCGCGAGGCGCTGCTGCGGCTGGAGGTCGAGGGGCTGATCAAGCTGTACCCGAAGAAGGGCGCACTCGTGCTCGCCGTCTCCGCCCAGGAGATCGCGGATGTGGTGGAAACCCGGCTGCTGGTCGAGGAGTTCGCGGCCCGCAAGGCCGTGCCGGCCTCCGCGCAGCTGATCGGCCGGCTCGAAGAACTCCTGGCGGAGCAGCGGCAGCTGGCCGAGGCCGGGGATCTGGCGGAGGTGTCCGTGAAGGACCGCTGCTTCCACGCCGAGATCGTCCGCAACGCGGGCAACGACATTCTCTCGCGCCTCTACGACCAGCTGCGCGACCGGCAGTTGCGGATGGGCGTCGCCGTGATGGAGGCGCACCCGGGGAGGATCGCCGCCAACATCACCGAGCACGGTGAGCTGCTGGAGGCGATCAGGTCCGGGGACGCGGACGGTGCCGCGCAGGTCGTGCGGCGCCATGTCAGCCGGGTCAAGGTGTTGGTCAGGGGTGAGGACCGGTGAGCTCTGCCGCCGCTCCCACCCTGTCCCTGCCCGGCGATCCACCCGGCGGCCGGCGTGCCGCGTGGGTCTGGGGCATCGGGGTCGCCGTCTACTTCGTCGCGATCATCTTCCGTACCAGCCTGGGCGTCGCCGGGCTGGACGCCGCCGACCGGTTCCACGTCAGCGCCTCCGCGCTCTCCACCTTCTCCATCCTTCAGCTGCTCGTCTACGCGGGAATGCAGATACCCGTCGGCCTGATGGTCGACCGGTTGGGCACCAAGAAGGTCCTCGCCCTCGGGACCGTGCTGTTCACCCTCGGACAGCTCGGCTTCGCGCTCTCCCCCTCGTACGGCATGGCGCTGGCGTCCAGGGCGCTGCTCGGCTGTGGTGACGCGATGACGTTCATCAGCGTGCTGCGGCTCGGCGCCCGCTGGTTCCCGGCCCGGCGCGGTCCGCTGATCGGCCAGGTCGCGGCGCTCTTCGGGATGGCGGGCAATCTCGTCTCGACGCTCTTCATCGCGCGGGCCCTGCACGAATTCGGCTGGACCGCCACGTTCGTCGGCAGCTCCGTCGCCGGGGTCGTCGTCCTCGTTCTGCTGCTGTTGTTCCTGAAGGACCATCCCGAGGGCCACGAGCCGCCGCCCGCGGAGCACGCGGGCGGCGCCTATGTGCGCAAGCAGATCGCCGCGGCCTGGCGGGAGCCCGGCACCCGGCTCGGCATGTGGGTGCACTTCACCACGCAGTTCCCCGCCATGGTGTTCCTGCTGCTGTGGGGGCTGCCGTTCCTGGTGGAGGCGCAGGGGCTCAGCCGGTCCACCGCCGGTGAGCTGCTCACCCTGGTGGTGCTCTCCAACATGGCTTTCGGGCTGGTCTACGGGCAGATCATCGCCCGCCACCACGCGGCCCGCACCCCGCTGGCCCTCGGCACGGTCCTGGTGACGGCGCTGCTCTGGGCGTCGACCATCTTCTACCCGGGCGACCACGCGCCGATGTGGCTGCTGATCGTGCTCTGCGTGGTGCTCGGCGCCTGCGGCCCGGCCTCGATGATCGGCTTCGACTTCGCACGGCCGGCCAACCCGCCGGAGCGGCAGGGCACTGCCTCGGGCATCGTCAACATGGGCGGCTTCACCGCCTCGATGACCATGCTGTTCGCCGTCGGTGTGCTGCTCGACGCGACCGGCGGCGACTACCGGATCGCGTTCGCCTCGGTCTTCGTGCTGGAGGCGCTCGGCGTCGTGCAGATCCTGCGGCTGCACTCCAGGGCCGCGCATCGCGAGCGGAACCACCATGTGGTCAGCCGCGTGGAGGCCGTGCACGTACCCGTGTGACCACGTGTCCGTGTGGCCACGTGTCCGTGTGGCCACGTGTCCGTGTGGCCACGTGTCCGTGTGGCCACGTGTCCGTGTGGCCACGTGTCCGTGTGACCACGTGTCCGTGTGACCACGTACCCGTGTGGCCACGTGTCCGTGCCGGATCGGCGGCGCGCCCGTCCCTCGTGCGACGGGCGCCGCCGATCATGACGTCACGGCGCTACGCCGTCACGGCGTCACGGCGAAGTTCTGCAGGATCGCCGTCGCCAGGTCCTGATCGCCCTCGACCTTGATCTGCTCGGCGACCGCAGCCGCGCGCACCCGCCCGCAGGCGAGGCGGAAGTACGTCTCCCAGTCCATCGCCAGCGTCACCGCGGGCCCCAGCGAGGGCGAACCGTCCACCGAACCACGGCCTTCCGCGTCGACCCTGACGGTGCGCAGGAACTCCAGCGGCCCGTTCACATCGAGCACGATCGCCGAACTGGCGGGCGCACCCGCGTCCTTGGCGACCACCTTCGGCAGCGCCTCCAGCAGGGTGTCCCGCACGATCGTGGCACCGGGGGAGTCCAGATTGCCGGGCTGCCCCAGCGTCGCGCGCAGGTCCTGCTCATGCACCCAGACATCGAAGACACGCATCCGCAGCGCCAGTTCGAGCGTCTGCTCGGCTCCGAGCGGTGCCCGGACCATGGTCTCGGGGTCACGCGTCTCGTTGCGCAGCTGACGTGCGCGGCGAATGATCATGTACTCCAGCTCGGAGGTCATCTCCGGTGCGGTGTGGTGACGCCGCACATCGACCTGCATCTCCATGTAACGGGCGAAATCGCTCTGTACATGGTAGAGATCGCGGGGCAGCGTGTGGATCGGGCGCGGATCGCCGAGCTGCTCGGACTCCATACCGATGACGTGCGAGACGATGTCGCGCACCGACCAGGCGGGGCAGGGCGTACGGCGGTTCCACTCTCCCTCGGCGAGCGGCTTCACCAGCTCGGCTATCGACTCGATGGAGTGGGTCCAGGCATCGGCGTAGGTCTGGAGGCTGGGATGGACGGTCACGGGACCCCTCGTGCGGTTCTGCGGTGCATGGGCTGGAGAGCTGGGCGCGGGCGGCGGGCTGCGTGGGAGGTTCGATCGCTCAGAGCGTCCGGCGACTGGGGGCGGCGTCACGGGGCTGGGTGTGCACATCTGCGGCGTTGTCGTCGGTCACCAACGCTCCGCGTTGACTCCCTCCTCCGCCTTGCAGCTGCACGCACCCAGCCCCGCTCCTTCTTCCGCCCCCCAGTCGCCGGACGCTCTAAGTTACGCTGCGATCAGGCACCCCGGCAGTGCTTTCGTGTGACGATCGTAGGCCGTGTTGACGGCTCGAATGCCAGGACGGTGGTAGTGTGCGCGCCTCCCTCATCCAGATCGCAGTAGACCCGGACGAATCCGTCAATGCCCGCAGACAGCGTGCGGCTTCGCTGATCGCGGGCCGGCGCGGTGCGGATCTGGTGGTCCTTCCCGAGCTCTGGCCGGTCGGCGCGTTCGCCTACGACGCCTTCGAGGGCGAGGCCGAACCGCTCCAGGGGCCCACCCACGACATCATGGCGAAGGCAGCGGCCGACGCCGGGGTCTGGCTGCACGCAGGCTCCTTCGTCGAGCGCGCTGCCGACGGCACCCTCTACAACACCTCGCTCGTCTTCACACCCGAGGGCGAGCGGGCCGCCGCGTACCGCAAGATTCACCGCTTCGGCTTCGACCAGGGCGAGGCGGTCATGATGGGCGCCGGCGAGGAACTGGTCACGGTCGCCCTGCCGCAGACCACGCTGGGCCTCGCCACCTGTTACGACCTGCGCTTCCCGGAGATGTTCCGCGGCCTGGTCGACGCGGGCGCCGGCACGCTGATCGTCCCGGCGGGCTGGCCCGAGCGGCGCCGCGCCCACTGGACGCTGCTGGCGCAGGCCCGCGCCGTCGAGAACCAGTCGTACGTCCTGGCCGTCGGTTCCGCGGGCACCCATGCCGGAGTCCAGCAGGCCGGGCACAGCATCGTGGTCGACCCGTGGGGCGAGGTGCTCGCGGAGGCGGGCGCGGACGAGGAGGTGCTCGACGTGGAGTTCGACCCGGCGAGGGTGGCGGCGACCCGTGAGCAGTTCCCGGTGCTCAAGGACCGCCGTCTGGGACTGGCCCCGCCCCGGCTCTAGCCGTCCGGGCTGCGGCTCGTTCGGGCTGTGGCCGGTTCGGGATTTGGGTCGTCCGGGCTGTGGGCGGTCTCGGGCTTCAGCCGGTCCGGGTTTTCGCCGTCCGGGCTCCGCCGCGTCGGTGCTCCGGCGCGGGCGTGCCGTTTCACGTGAAACCGGGGCGGATCAGTCCTCGTGCTCCTTCTCCGCGAGCACGATGACGCAGACCGATACGGCGATGAGCAGCGCCGTGTCGGCGTCCTCCCGTACGACGTCGATGCCGTAGGCGTCCCGGACGGTCAGCCACCGCCGGGAGATCTGGGCCAGCAGTTCCCCGTCGTACTCGATGGCGAACTCGCGGTCCAGGATCTTGCCGCCGACGTCGAGTGCGGTGCCGTCGACCAGCGTGACCCGGTAGTGGTTGCGCAGCAGCGACAGCCGCTTGCGCTTGATCCTGGCGAGCTGTTCGCCGTCGCGCTCGATGAGCATCGTGTCGCGCAGGCTGAGCAGCTTCTGCCGGATCTCGACCAGGATCCGGCCCCGTGCGTCCTTCAGCTCGAAGGTGTCGCGCATCCGCATGGCCTTGCCGTCGACGAGGAACACCTTGCGGCCGTCCGCGTCCTCGATCCAGTAGTCGTCACCGACGGCGAAGAGTCGTTCACGCACCAGGAATCTCATGGCTCACAGGTTCCCCGAGGTCGCTGCGGAATGTGTGGACGCCACGGTGATGTTGACTGTTCACATGGCAACACGTGCGCGCGTCAGGGCCCCCGAACTGATCGGCAAGGGCGGCTGGCTGAACACCGGAGGCAAAGAGCTGACCCTCGCCGACCTGCGAGGCAAGTGCGTTGTCATTGATTTCTGGACCTTCTGCTGTGTGAACTGCCTGCATGTTCTCGACGAGCTGCGCGAGCTGGAGGAGAAGCACCGCGACACCCTGGTGATCATCGGGGTGCACTCGCCGAAGTTCGTCCACGAGGCCGAGCACCAGGCCGTCGTCGACGCCGTCGAGCGGTACGAGGTCCACCACCCGGTCCTCGACGATCCGGAACTGGCGACCTGGAAGCAGTACGCGGTACGGGCCTGGCCCACGCTCGTCGTCATCGACCCCGAGGGCTATGTCGTCGCCCAGCACGCCGGCGAGGGCCATGCGCACGCCATCGAGAAGCTGGTCGGGGAGCTGGAGGCCGAGCACGCGGCGAAGGGCACGCTGCGCCGCGGCGACGGCCCCTATGTCGCACCCGAACCGGTCGCCACGCATCTGCGCTTCCCCGGCAAGGCGCTGCTCCTGCCCGACGGCGGTTTCCTCGTCTCCGACACCACCCGCCACCGCCTGGTCGAGCTCGACTGTGACAGTGAAACGGTGCGTCGTCACGTGGGTACGGGGGACAGAGGGTTCACCGACGGCGGGCCCGACGAGGCCCGGTTCTCCGAGCCGCAGGGGCTCGCCGTGCTGCCCGACGGCCGGATCGCGGTCGCCGACACGGTCAACCACGCCATCCGCGCCGTCGATCTCGCCACCGGGGCGACCACGACGCTCGCCGGCACCGGCCGCCAGTGGTGGCAGGGTTCGCCGACCTCCGGACCGGCCCGCGAGGTCGACCTCTCCTCCCCCTGGGACATCGCCTGGTTCGCCGACCGGCTGTGGATCGCCATGGCGGGTGTGCACCAGCTGTGGACGTACGACCCCGCGACGCGCACCGTCGAGGTCGCGGCGGGCACCACCAACGAGGGCCTGGTCGACGGGCCGGCCGCCGAGGCGTGGTTCGCCCAGCCGTCCGGGCTCGCCGCGTCCGCCGACGGGGAGCGGCTCTGGGTCGCCGACTCGGAGACGTCCGCCCTGCGGTACGTCGAACGCGAAGGGGACGGCTTCGCCGTCCGCACGGCCGTCGGCACCGGGCTCTTCGACTTCGGGCACCGCGACGGCGCCGCCGGACAGGCCCTGTTCCAGCACCCGCTGGGGGTGGCCGCGCTGCCCGACGGGTCCGTCGCCGTCTGCGACACGTACAACCACGCGCTGCGGCGCTACGACCCCGAGAGCGGTGAGGTCACCACTCTGGCCACGGATCTGCGCGAGCCCAGCGACGCCGTGCTGGTCGACGGCGATCTCGTGGTCGTCGAGTCCGCCCGGCACCGGCTGACCCGGCTGCGGCTGCCCGAGGAGGCCGTACGTGTCGCCGACCGGGCGCACCGCACACAGCGCGCGGCCACCGAGATCGCCCCGGGCACGCTCCGGCTCGATGTGGTCTTCCAGGCGCCCGCCGGGCAGAAGCTGGACACCCGGTACGGTCCCTCGACCCGGCTGCTGGTCTCGGCGACCCCGCCGGAGCTGCTGGCCGAGGGCGCGGGGCCCGGGGCCGACCTCTTCCGTGAGCTGGTCCTCGCCGAGGGCGTCACCGAAGGCGTCCTGCATGTGTCGGCGATGGCGGCCTCCTGCGACGACGACCCTGCGAACGAGTACCCGGCCTGCCACGTCCATCAGCAGGACTGGGGCGTCCCCGTCCGCGTGAGCGCGCAGGGAACGGCCCGGCTGCCGCTGGTGCTGGCGGGAATGGACGAGCGGGCATAGGGCCTGTCCGGCGGATCGTGGCCGGGGGCGCGGCGTCCGGCACGGCACCTTGCGGCATCGCCGAAACGTCCGGACAGCCCCGCCGCCCTGCGGCGCACCGCACCGGACGCCGCTCCCTGCCCGACCCCGACCCGCCGGACAGGCCCCGGGGCCCGAGCCCTCCCGGTCCCCGCCCGGGAGGGCTCACCGCACGCTTGGTGATGGCGTACTCCTCTGCCTTCATCCCGGTCCCCGCCCGGGAGGGCTCACCCGTCGTCGGTGAGCCGTCGGACCGCCTCCTCATGCCGCTTGCGGTACTCCGGCTCGGCCGTCACCCGCAGCAGCGCCTGGAGCGCCCGCACCGCGCCCTCGTCGTAACCGGCGCGCTCCGCCTCCCCGGCCGCCCGGTCCAGCAGCCGGATCCCGTCGTTCTCCTCGCCCAGCGCCAGACGGGCCTCGCCGCTGGTGGTCAGCAGCAGCACCCGGCGTGCGGCCTCCTCGTGCTCGGGCCCCAGGTCGAGCGCGGTCCGGGCGGATTCGAGGGCTTCGTGCGGCCGGTTCGCGGCCAGCTGCATCCGGGCGAGGTGCTGGAGCGCCAGCCTCTCGGTGTGTGCGTCCTGCTCCTCTCGGGCCAGCGCGACAGCCCGCCCGCAGCCCTCCAGAGCCGTGTCGAGCTCCCCCTGCTCGGCCTGGACGACGGCGAGGTTGATCAACGCGGTCGCCTCGCCGAGCCGGTCGCCGGCCTGCCGGGCCAGACCGGGCGAGCGCTCCAGCAGGGCGACGGCCTCGGCGGTCCTGCCCTCCTCGGTCAGCACCCAGCCCAGCAGGCTGAGCACCCGTGACTCGGCATACGTGTCGTCGTGGGCGCGGGCGGAGTCCAGCGCCAGTTCCAGCAGCGGGGACCAGTTGTCCCGCACCCGCCACACCACCTGCGGCCACTGGAGCAGGATGATCCGCCACGCCCGGTCGTGGAACCCGGCGGTCCGGGCGGCGTCGGCGGCCAGCGCCAGATCGTCGCGTTCGGCCACGAACCAGAGCATCGCCGTCGCCCGGTCGACGAAGTCCCGCACGGCGACCGGGCGGTGGTAGTCCTCCGGCAGGACGCAGCAGGGCTCGCCGCCGGGCTCGGCCGTGTCGGCGGCGGCCAGCGCGGTGGCGATGTAGTGGTCGAGGACGCCGATGAGCGCCTCGGACCCGCCCTCGGGGTCCATGCCGCGGGCGTAGAGGCGCACCAGGTCGTGCAGCACCCAGCGTCCGGGCGCCGTCTCGGTGACGAGATGGGCGGCGGCGAGCCGTTCCAGTGCCGCCGTGGCGACGACCGGGTCGGTGCCGGCCAGCGCGGCGGCCGTGTACGGGTCGAAATGGCTGCCGGGGTGATGGCCGAGCCGGGCGAGCTGGTGGGCGGCGTCCTGCGGCAGCTGCTGCACGGTCAGCCGCAGCGCGGCCGAGACACCGGTGTCGTCCACGTCGAGGTACGTCAGCCGGCTGCGTTCGTCGGCCAGTTCGTCGGCGAGCCCGGCCAGTGTCCACGTCGGGCGCCCGGCCAGCCGGGCCGCGGTGACCCGGAGGGCGAGCGGCAGTCCCCCGCAGAGTTCGGCGAGCCGACGGGCCGCGACCGGTTCGGCGAGCACCCGGTCCTCACCGAGCACACCGGCCAGCAGGGCCGTGCCGTCCGGCGGTTCGAGCACGTCGAGTGGTACGGGGCGGGCCGCGTCCGAGGCGATGAGGCCCTCCAGCCGGTGCCTGCTGGTGACCAGCGTGACGCAGTCGGTGCCGCCCGGCAGCAACGGCCGGACGATGGCGGAGTGGCGGGCGTTGTCGAGTACGACGAGCAGGCGGCGCCGGTCGGTCAGGGACCGGAAGAGCGCGGCCGCGGCCGCGACGGACTCCGGGACGCGGCGGGGCGCGACGCCGAGCGCCAGCAGGAACTCGCGCAGGACCTCGATGAGTGCGGGCTCACCGGTGTCGCTGAACCCGCGCAGATCGGCGAAGAGCCGCCCGTCCGGGAAGGCGGCCGGGTTGCGGTGCGCCCATTGCAGGGCCAGCGCGGTCTTGCCCACCCCGGCCGGTCCGGTGACCAGGCAGACGGGCGCCTCGCCCGCCGCGGCCCGGGTGAGCGCGGCCAGTTCGGAGGTCCGCCCCTGGAAGCCGCGGGGTGCGCGGGGCAGCAGATCGGTGGGGTGCGGCTCACCGGCCAGGGACGGCACGGGGAGGGGGCGGGGCGGCGCGGTGCCGGGCGCGCTGCCCGTGCCACCGGTCGGGTCGGCCGGTTGTGCCGTGGCTGAGCCGTCCGTTCCGGGCCGCGGGTCCGCCGCCGTGCGGGCCGCGGGCACGGTCCAATTGCCGTAGCCGCCGTTGCCGTCACCGCCGCCCGTCCGGACCGGGCCGCCGGCCGTGGCCCTCTGCCCGTCGGGCGCGTTCCGTCCGCCCTCCCGTCCGGCGTCCGGGCCCAGGTCGCCGTGCAGGATCAGCGCGTACGCGTCGGCGAGTTCATGTCCGGGATCGATCCCCAGCTCATCGGCGAGCAGCCGCCTCGTGCGGTGGAACCAGTCCAGCGCCTCCGACTGACGCCCCGCCCGGTACAGCGCCGTCATCAGGGCCGCCGCCAGCGACTCCCGCATGGGGTGCGCGACGGCCTCCGCCCGCAGCACCGACGCGGCCCGGTTGTGTTCCCCCAGCGCCGCGTAGGCCCACGCCAGTTGCTCGACGGTCGCCAGCCGCGACTCCTCCAGCGAGTGCGCGGCCGCCTGGAGCGGCCGTCCGGCGAACGCGCCGCTGAGCGCCGGCCCCTCCCACAGGGACAGGGCCTCCTTGAGCATCAGCACCGCGTCGGCGGGGCTGCGCTGACCACGCGCCAGCGTCAGCAGTTCCTCGAAGCGCTGCGAGTCCAGCAGGGTCTCCGGCAGCCGCAGCACATACGCGTCGCCGAGGGTGACCAGCTCCACCCCGTACGCCTCCGCGTCCGCGCCCACCAGCAGGGCGCGCAGCCGGGACACATGGCCCTGGATGACGCTGCGGGCGTGCAGCGGCGGTGTGTCGTCCCACAGCGAGTCCATGAGCCTCGCGATGGAGACTGGGGTGTTGGCGGACAGCAGCAGCGCGGCGAGCAGACTGCGGCGCTTGGCGGGGCCGAGCGGCAGCGGTCCGTTGAACGTGTCGACGGAGACGGTGCCGAGCAGCCGGAACTCCACGAGCGGCTTCCCTTCCGGGCGGGATGCGCCCGGGGTCGGGCACCAGAAAGTCCCAGGATATCGGGGGTGTCGGGGAGCCGACGAAGGGTTGTGCCCGATCGGCGGGGTGCTCCTGGAGCGGCCGTCCGCGCGCCGACGGGCCGGCCGTTCCGGAGCGTTTCGCGCACCGGTCCGCCGGCCCGTCGATGGCCTCGTGGCAGGCGGGATCAGCCCGCCAGGAACGCCGCCAGCGCGTTGGCCAGCAGGTACGGGTCGTCCGCCCCGCACAGCTCACGGGCGCTGTGCATCGACAGGATCGCCACACCGATGTCCACGGTCTGGATGCCGTTCCGGGCGGCGGTGATCGGGCCGATCGTGGTGCCGCACGGCATCGAGTTGTTGGAGACGAACGACTGCCACGGCACGCCCGCCTTCCGGCACGCCGCCGCGAACACGGCCCGGCCGCTGCCGTCGGTCGCGTACCGCATATTGACGTTGGTCTTGAGGATCGGTCCGCCGTTGGCCACCGGGTGGTGGGTCGGGTCGTGCCGCTCGGCGTAGTTGGGGTGGACCGCGTGACCGGTGTCGGAGGAGAGGCAGATGCTCCCGGCGAAGGCCCGCGCGCGGTCCTCGTAGCTACCGCCGCGCGCGAAGACCGAACGCTCCAGGACCGTGCCGAGCAGCGGCCCGTCGGCGCCGGTGTCGGACTGCGAGCCGTTCTCCTCGTGGTCGAAGGCGGCCATGACCGGGATGTACGCCAGCTCCTCGTCCGGCTGCCCGGCGACGGCGCCGAGGGCGGCGGTCGCCGCGTGCACGGAGAGCAGGTTGTCCATCCGGGGCCCGGCCAGCAGCTCGCGGTCCCGGCCCAGGTAGGCGGGCGGCTCGACGGCGTGCGGCATCAGGTCCCAGCCGGTCACGTCCTCGGCGTCGACACCGGCTTCCTCGGCGACGAACCGGATCAGGTCGCCCTCCTCGACGTCCCCGAGGCCCCAGATCGGCTGCATGTGCTTCTGCCGGTCGAGCTTGAGCCCGTCGGAGTTGGCCGACCGGTCCAGGTGCACGGCCAGCTGCGGTACGCGCAGCAGCGGCCGGTCGATGTTCACCAGCCGGTGGGTGCCGTCGCGCAGCGAGATCCGGCCGGCCAGGCCGAGGTCACGGTCGAGCCAGGTGTTGAGCAGCGTCCCGCCGTAGATCTCCACGGCGACCTGCCGCCAGCCGTACGCCCCGGTGTCGGGCAGCGGCTTGACCCGCAGGTTCGGCGAGTCGGTGTGCGCGCCGACGATCCGGAACGGGGTGTGCGCCGAGGCGCCCTCCGGTACGTACCAGGCGACGATCGCGCCGCCGCGCAGGACGTACTTGCCCCCGCTGGTCCCGTCCCAGGCCGCGGTCTCCTCGACCTGCCGGAACCCGGCCTTCTCCAGCCGGGCGGCCGCGGTGGCCACGGCGTGGTACGGGGAGGGGGAGGCCATCAGGAAGGCCATCAGGTCGTCGGTGTGACCGCGGTCGAAGCGGAGGGAGGAACTCATGTTCCTCACTGTAACGAGACCGGGCCGGGCGGCTTCACCGCCGTCGCGCGAAGGCATCCGCTCAGTGCCCCGGGAGAGCCGCCGAGGGCTTCTCGCCGTTCTGGGCCTGCTGCGCGCGCTCGGCGAACATCGCCGCGAACGCCTTGACCTCCTTGTCGGGAACGGCCGACTTGCCCTGGGTGCCGGTGCTGATGCCCAGGACGGTCGTTCCGACCCGGATCTGCGCGATCGTGGCCGGTCCGCCCATGGTGCCGACCGCGGCGCGATGGGCCTCGCGCTCGGCGCCTGCGCCTCCGAGGTCCACCTGCTCGGCGCCCCGGCCGACCCGGTCCCCGCCGTACCACTCGGCCAGGATGTCGTAGGCGGCGTCCGCGGTCTTCTCGTCCTTGTAGGCGAGGGTCCAGAAATTCAGCGTCGTCATGTCCGCCTTGCGCACGAAGGCCGAGGTGCCCCAGGAGGTGATCGGGTCGCAGGCCTTCTCCCGCTGCTCCTTCGTCCTGGCCACGCAGACCGACGGCGGGTACTCGGGTACCGGCTTCTGGGCCTCCGGCTTCATGTAGTTCCGCCAGCCCGGTACGGCTTTCGCGTCCGGCAGCACCGAGGCGACCTGCCCGTTGTCGAGCGCCGCCGCCCTGGCGTCCTCGCCTCCGCCCCCGCAGCCCGCGAGCAGCAGCACCGCCGCCCCGGCCGCCAGGAGTCCCTGACTCCGCGTACCCACGAAACCCTTGCCACCCATGATGAACCCGCCCCCTCCGGCTACCGGACGTCCGATCCTAGAGAGGGCCGGTGCGGTGGGGTGGAGCCACCCAGCCGAGACGACAGCACCGCCACCCGAAATCCTGTCCGGGTGACGGTGCCGTTGACGATCTTGAACGGGAGGGGCTAGAACGCGGCCTCGTCCAGCTCCATCAGCGAGTTGTCGACGGACTCGGCGAGCGCGCGCTCGGTCGAGACGCCCGGCAGGACGTTCGCGGCGAAGAACTTCGCGGCGGCGATCTTGCCCTGGTAGAAGGCGACGTCCTTCGCGGAGGCGGTCGGCAGCTTCTCGGCCGCGACGGCCGCGCCCTTGAGGAGCAGGTAGCCGACGACGACATCGCCGGAGGCCATCAGCAGGCGGGTGGTGTTGAGGCCCACCTTGTAGATGTTCTTGACGTCCTCGCCGGTCGCGGTGAGGCCGGCGATCATCGTGCCGACGATCGCCTCCAGGTCCACGGCCGCCTTGGCGAGCGAGTCCAGCGCACCGGCCAGCTCCTCGTTGCCCTGGGCGCCGGAGAGGAACTTCTTGATCTCCTCGGAGAGGGCGTTCAGCGAGGCGCCCTGGTCGCGGACGATCTTCCGGAAGAAGAAGTCCTGGCCCTGGATCGCCGTCGTGCCCTCGTACAACGTGTCGATCTTGGCGTCACGGATGTACTGCTCGATCGGGTACTCCTGGAGGTACCCGGAGCCGCCGAAGGTCTGGAGCGACTGCGCCAGCTGCTCGTAGGACTTCTCGGAGCCGTAGCCCTTCACGATCGGGAGCAGCAGGTCGTTGAGGCCGTGCAGCGCCTTCGCGTCCTCGCCCGCGGCCTCCTTCTCCTGGATCGCGTCCTGGACGGTGGCGGTGTACAGCACCAGGGAGCGCATGCCCTCCGCGTACGCCTTCTGCGTCATGAGGGAGCGGCGCACGTCGGGGTGGTGCGTGATGGTGACCTTGGGGGCGGTCTTGTCCATGAACTGCGACAGGTCGGTGCCCTGGACGCGCTCCTTGGCGTACTCCAGCGCGTTCAGGTAGCCGGTCGACAGGGTGGCGATGGCCTTCGTGCCGACCATCATGCGGGCGAACTCGATGATGCGGAACATCTGGCGGATGCCGTCGTGCTTGTCGCCGATCAGCCAGCCCTTGGCGGGGTGCTGGTCGCCGAAGGTCATCTCGCAGGTGTTGGAGGCCTTGAGGCCCATCTTGTGCTCGACGTTCGTCGCGTACACGCCGTTGCGCTCGCCCAGCTCGCCGGTGGTCCAGTCGAAGTGGAACTTCGGGACCATGAAGAGCGAGAGGCCCTTCGTGCCGGGGCCGGCGCCCTCGGGGCGGGCCAGCACGTAGTGGATGATGTTCTCGGACATGTCGTGCTCGCCCGAGGTGATGAAGCGCTTCACACCCTCGATGTGCCAGGAGCCGTCCTCCTGCTCGACGGCCTTCGTGCGGCCCGCGCCGACGTCGGAGCCGGCGTCCGGCTCGGTCAGCACCATCGTCGAGCCCCACTGCTTCTCGACGGCGATCTCGGCGATCTTCTTCTGCGCCTCGTTGCCCTCCTCGAAGAGGATGCCGGCGAACGCCGGGCCGGAGGAGTACATCCACACGGCCGGGTTCGAGCCGAGCAGCAGTTCCGCGTAGCTCCAGATCAGGGAGCGCGGCGAGGTGGTGCCGCCGATCTCCTCGGGCAGGCCCAGGCGCCAGTACTCGGAGTCCATGAACGCCTGGTACGACTTCTTGAAGGTCGCCGGGACGGGCGCGGTGCTGGTCTCCGGGTCGAAGACCGGCGGGTTGCGGTCGGCGTCCGCGAAGGAGTCCGCCAGCTCGTTCTCCGCGAGACGGTTGATCTCATCGAGGATGCTCTTCGCCGTCTCGACGTCCATCTCGGCGAACGGACCGGTGCCGTACGTCTTGTCGCGCCCGAGGACCTCGAAGAGGTTGAACTCGATGTCGCGGAGATTCGACTTGTAGTGCCCCATGGAAGGCTCCGTAATCAATAGCAGTGGCGCGCAGTGCCCCGGGACGGGGTGTGGGCCGGGCGGGCGACGAGCTGGCGGTGCGCATATCAGCTGACCTTTCCCGATGATGCTACCCACCAGTAATAAGATGCAACCCCTCAAGGCCCCGATGTGTCCGATTACTCTTTGCGCTATGTACGGCTACGACCAGAACCCGGGTGCACAGCAGCAGATGGGTGGCGGCTACGGCGAGCAGCCGCTGTATCCCGAACCCTCGCCGCCGTCCCTGAGCGACGCGGTACGGGCCTTCACCACCGGTTCGCTGTCCGCCGAGGACTTCCAGCAGATCTTCGCGACGTCGAAGGTCTACTGCCCGCGCGGCGACAACCCCGGGTTCCTGGCGCTGCACAACACCCAGCAGCCGGTGATCCCGATGTTCACCACGCTCAAGGAGCTGCGGCTGTACGCGGGCAAGGAGTCCAAGTACTTCGTGATCACCGGGGCCGAGGTGATCGACCTGCTGCCGACCGGCTACGGCTTCGTCCTCGACATGGAGGGCGAGCACCGCATCGTCTTCGACGCGAAGGCCGTGGAGCAGATGGTCGACTTCGCGATGCGCCGGATGTACGGCTGAGATTCGATCCTTCCCAAGGGGCCCGCACCGCTCGGTGCGGGCCCCTTCTGTTGCTCGGGGCGGCCGGGGGAATGGATGACCCTTGCGGGATGTTCACCATTCAACTAAATTGAAGGCGGAACGATCCCGGAGGTGGCCCCGATGCCCGCAGTGACTGTCGAAAACCCGCTGACCCTGCCCAAGGTCGCCGCCAAGGGCGACGCAGCGGACCGTCCCGTGCTCGCCGTCACCACGGCGCCGAGCGGATTCGAGGGCGAGGGCTTCCCGGTTCGCCGTGCGTTCGCCGGGATCAACTACAAGTACCTCGACCCGTTCATCATGATGGACCAGATGGGCGAGGTGGAGTATCAGCCCGGGGAGCCGAAAGGGACTCCATGGCACCCGCACCGTGGCTTCGAGACCGTCACGTACATCATCGACGGGATCTTCGACCACCAGGACTCGCAGGGCGGTGGCGGCACCATCACCAACGGCGACACCCAGTGGATGACGGCCGGCTCGGGCCTGCTCCACATCGAGGCGCCGCCGGAGTCGCTGGTCATGTCCGGCGGTCTCTTCCACGGCCTCCAGCTCTGGGTGAACCTGCCCAAGGCCGACAAGATGATGGCCCCCCGCTACCAGGACATCCGCGGCGGCCAGGTCCAGCTGCTGACCACGCCCGACGGCGGCGCGCTGCTCCGCGTCATCGCCGGTGAGCTCGACGGGCACGAGGGCCCCGGCATCACCCACACCCCGATCACGATGATCCACGCCACCGTGCGCCCCGGCGCCGAGGTGACCCTGCCGTGGCGCGAGGACTTCAACGGACTCGCGTACGTGCTGGCCGGCCGCGGTACCGCCGGTGCGGAGCGCCGCCCCGTCCACATGGGGCAGACCGCGGTCTTCGGCGCCGGTTCCGCGCTGACCGTCCGGGCGGACGAGAAGCAGGACGGCAACGCCCCGGACCTGGAGGTCGTGCTGCTCGGCGGCCGCCCGATCCGCGAGCCGATGGCGCACTACGGACCGTTCGTGATGAACAGCCAGGCCGAGCTGAAGCAGGCCTTCGAGGACTTCCAGGCCGGCCGCCTCGGCACCGTGCCCGCCGTCCACGGAATGTGACACCTCCGGCCAGAGTGTGACAGTCCGCCATTCATAAGGCCCCACAAGCGGGACATCGCACCCGCGCCGTGATTGGGTGGGAGGGTGCAGAACCAGAAGCCCCTCCTGCCCGACGGCGCACGCCGTGTCGCTGCCTGGTGCTGCGTGGTCCTCCTCGTCACCGGGGTCGCCGCAGTCGCCATCTGGCTGTGCATCATCTTCAAGACCGCGGTCACTCCCGTGCTGCTCGCGCTGCTCGGTACGGCGCTGCTCGGTCCGGTGCACCGCTGGCTGGTCGACCGCGGGCTGAAGCGCTCGCTCGCCGCGGGGCTCACCTGTGTGCTGCTCGTCGCGGTGGTCGGCGGCGCCGGGTACATCGTCGTCACCGCGCTCGTCGACACCGGTGACCAGATCATCCGGTCGCTGAAGGACACCACGCAGTGGGTCGTCGACCATTTCGGGATCGGCAAGAACACCAGTGTCGACGACCTGGTGACCAACGCCCGGGACCTCGTCGAGAAGTTCGGCGCGAGCGCCGCGGGCGGGCTGCTCTCCGGGCTCAGCCTGATCGGCTCGCTCATCGCCACCAGCGTCCTCGCCCTGCTGCTGACCTTCTTCTTCCTGCGCGACTCCGACCGGGCCGCACGGCTCGCCCATTCGATCGCCCCGCGCGGGACCGGGGAACTGGTCGAGGCGATGGGGCGGCGGGCCTTCGACGCCGTCGAGGGCTTCATGCGGGGCACCACGTTCATCGCGCTGATCGACGCCTTCTGCATCACCATCGGGCTGCTGATCCTGCGCGTCCCCGGTGCGGTCGGGCTCGGTGCGCTGGTCTTCGTCGGTGCCTACATCCCGTACCTCGGGGCCTTCCTCTCGGGCGCCGTCGCGGTCCTGGTCGCGTTCGCCGACCGGGGGTTCGTGATCGCGCTCTGGGCGCTGGGGGTCGTGCTCGCCGTTCAGGTGCTGGAGGGCCATGTCCTGCAGCCGATGATCCAGAGCCGTACGGTGCAGATGCACCCCGCCATGATCATGATCGCGCTCACCGCGGGCGCCAGTGTGGCCGGGCTGCTGGGCATGCTGCTCGCGGTCCCGGTCTGCGCGGCGGCCTTCGGTGTGCTCGGCGAACTGCGCGGTGACCGCCCGGGGCCGTCGTCCGGGGACGAACCGCCGGGTGCCGCGTCCGGGGCCTGAGGGCCCGGTTCAGCCCTCCGCCCCGGCTTCCGTCCCGGCCTCTGCTCCGGCTTCCACCCCCTGCGGCCGCTCCGGCCCCGACTCGTTCAGCTCGAACCAGATCGACTTCCCCGCTCCCCGCGGATCCACCCCCCACGCGTCGGCGAGCATCTCCATCAGCACCAGGCCCCGGCCGCTGGAGGCCATCTCCCCGGGGCTCCGCTTGTGCGGCAGCTCGTCGCTGCCGTCCGACACCTCCACGCGCAGCTGCCGCTCGCCCTGCTCCCCCGTCGCCTGCGCGAGCATCAACGCGTCCCCGTCCGTGTGGACGAGGACATTGGTGGCCATCTCGGAGAGCATCAGCACCGCCGCGTCGACCTGCTCCGGATCGGCCCAGTCGTGCAGCAGGTCCCGCAGCTGCTGCCGGGCCGCCGCGATCCGCTCCGGCTGGGCCTGCGCGATGGACAGCGCGATGCGCCGCGGCGCCGGCCGGAGCCCGGTCCTTCCGTCGCACCGGAGCAGGAGCAGCGCGATGTCGTCCTCCCGGCGGTCCGCCAGCGGCCCCGTCGTGTAGTGCGACGTGGGCCCGTGCACGGCCTGGACCAGGGCGTCGGCGAGCTTCTCCAGGTCGGTGGTGTGCTGCTCCAGGACGGGCCGCAGCCGGTACCAGCCGGAGAACAGGTCGTGGCCCCCGGTCTCGATCAGCCCGTCCGTGCAGAGCATGATCGTTTCTCCGGGTTCCAGGGTGAGCCGGCTCGTCGGATAGTCGGCGTCCTCCTCGACGCCGAGCGGCAGTCCGCCCTCGGTCTGGCGGATCATCGCGGTCCCGTCGGCGGTGGTCACCACGGGGTCGGGGTGGCCGGCCCGCGCGATGTCCAGCGTGCCGCTCTCCGGGTCGACCTCCGCGTACAGACAGGTGGCGAAGCGCGGCTCGGTCGCCTTCCCGCTCCCGTACGTGTCCGTCAGCCCGGAGAGGAAGCGCGAGGCGCGCGAGAGCACCGCGTCCGGGCGGTGCCCCTCGGAGGCGTACGCGCGCAGGGCGATCCGCAACTGCCCCATCAGCCCGGCCGCCCGCACGTCGTGGCCCTGGACGTCACCGATGACGAGGGCGATGCGGCCGTTGGGGAGCGGGATCATGTCGTACCAGTCGCCGCCGACCTGGAGGCCGCCGCCGGTCGGGATGTAGCGTGCGGCGACCGTCATCCCCGGGATGTCCGGGCCGAGCGTCGGCATCATCGAGCGCTGGAGTCCCAGTGACAGCTCCCGCTCGGTCTCGGCTACCCCGGCCCGGGTCAGCGCCTGCGCGAGCATCCGCGCCACGGTCGTCAGCACGGACCGCTCGTCCGGCGAGAACGACACCGGGTGCTTGAAGCCGGCCATCCAGGCGCCCATGGTGTGTCCCGCGACGATCAGCGGCAGGAAGGCCCAGGACCGGCGCCCGAAACGGCTGGCGAGCGGCCAGGTGACCGGGTAGCGGCGGCTGTAGTCGTCGGGCGACGGGAGATAGATCGCCCGCCCCGTCCGTACCACCTCGGCGGCCGGGTAGTCGGTCTCCAGCGGCATGTCGGCGAACGGGTCCTCGTCGCCCGCGCTGTGCCCGTGGTGCCCGATGACCGTCAGCCGCTCTCCCGCGACGCCGAAGACCGCCAGGCCGTCCGGCGAGAAACCCGGCATGGACAGCGAGGCAGCGACCCGCAGCACCTCCGCGGTCGACCTGGCCTCGGCCAGCGCCCGGCCCGCGTCCAGCAGGAAGGCCTCGCGGGAGCGGCGCCAGTCCCCGGTGATGGGGGTGTGCGCCCCGGTGGTGCCGGGCTGCGGCTCGGCGACCTCCTGAAGGGTGCCGACCAGTACGTAGTTCGTGCCGTCCGGCGTCTCGACCAGGAGTGGCCTGGCGCGGCTGCGCACGATGCGCAGCACCCGGCCGCTTCCGTCCACGACCCGCAGCCGGGCCTCGGCGAGGGTGCCCTCGGCACGTGCGACATTCACCACCCCGTAGATCTCGTTCCAGTCGACGGGGTGGAACCGGGAACGCACCGCGGACTCGCGGAAGACACCGGGCTCGGCGGGCAGCTCCAGCAGCCGGGCCGCCTCTGCATCGAGCGTGACGGTCCCGGCTGCGTTGTCCCAGCGCCACAGACCGGTCGCGGTCGCGGCCAGGACGTCCTCGGTGCGCATTGCCCCACTTTAAGAAGATCTGCTCCGTAAACGCCACCGAGGGCGGCCGCCCAGGAGCTTCGGGGGAGGGATCGGGGAGGGTCGGGGCGGGCCCGGCGGCCGTCCGCCGGGCCCGGATGATCTTGAAATGTCAATGTCAAATGATTCGGTGCGGGTGCGGGCGGTAGCCTGGGGAGGCTGAATCCACCCCGAATCGCGAAGACTGGATGAACGACGATGCATCGGTACAGGTCCCACACCTGCGGCGAGCTCCGCGCCTCTGACGTCGGCACCGACGTCCGACTGAGCGGCTGGCTGCACAATCGCCGAGACCTGGGTGGCATCCTCTTCATCGATCTGCGCGACCACTACGGTCTGGTGCAGCTCGTCGCCCGCCCCGGCACCCCCGGCAACGAGGCGCTGGCGAAGCTCACCAAGGAGACCGTCGTACGGATCGACGGCAAGGTCTCCGCGCGCGGCGCCGACAACGTCAACCCGGAGCTCCCGACCGGCGAGATCGAGATCGAGGTCACCGAGGTCGAGGTGCTGGGCGAGGCCGGCCCGCTGCCCTTCACGATCAACACCGAGGACGGGGTCAACGAGGAGCGGCGCCTGGAGTACCGCTTCCTCGACCTGCGCCGCGAGCGCATGCACCGCAACATCATGCTGCGCTCCGCGGTCATCGCCGCCATCCGCGCCAAGATGGTGGCCCTCGGCTTCAACGAGATGGCGACCCCGATCCTCACCGCGACCTCCCCCGAGGGCGCCCGTGACTTCGTCGTCCCGTCCCGTCTGAACCCGGGCAAGTTCTACGCCCTGCCGCAGGCCCCGCAGCAGTTCAAGCAGCTGCTGATGATCTCCGGCTTCGACCGCTACTTCCAGATCGCGCCGTGCTTCCGCGACGAGGACGCCCGCGCGGACCGTTCGCCCGGCGAGTTCTACCAGCTCGATGTCGAGATGTCGTTCGTGGAGCAGGAGGACGTCTTCCGGCCGATCGAGAAGCTGATGACCGAGCTCTTCGAGGAGTTCGGCAACGGCCGCCACGTCACCTCGCCGTTCCCGCGCATCCCGTTCCGCGAGTCGATGCTGAAGTACGGCAACGACAAGCCCGACCTGCGCGCCAAGCTGGAACTGGTCGACATCTCCGACATCTTCGCCGACTCGGAGTTCAAGGCGTTCGCCGGCAAGCACGTCCGCGCCCTCCCGGTCCCGGACACCGCCGGTCAGTCCCGGAAGTTCTTCGACGGCCTCGGCGACTACGCCGTCCAGCACGGCGCCAAGGGCCTGGCCTGGGTCCGGGTCGGCGAGGACGGCGCCCTGGCGGGACCGATCGCCAAGTTCCTCACCGAGACCGACGTCAAGACCCTCACCGAGCGTCTCTCCCTCGTCCCCGGCCACGCCGTCTTCTTCGGCGCGGGCGAGTTCGACGAGGTCTCCAAGATCATGTCCGCCGTCCGCGTCGAGGCCGCCAAGCGCGCCGGCCACTTCGAGGAGGGCGTCTTCCGGTTCTGCTGGGTCGTCGACTTCCCGATGTACGAGAAGGACGAGGAAACCGGCAAGATCGACTTCTCCCACAACCCCTTCTCGATGCCCCAGGGCGGCATGAAGGACCTGGAGGAGAAGGACCCGCTGGACATCCTCGCCTGGCAGTACGACATCGTCTGCAACGGCATCGAGCTGTCCTCCGGCGCCATCCGCAACCACGAGCCCGACGTGATGCTCAAGGCCTTCGAGATCGCCGGTTACGACCGCGAGACCGTCGAGCACGAGTTCGCGGGCATGCTCCGCGCCTTCCGCCTCGGTGCCCCGCCGCACGGCGGCATCGCCCCGGGCGTCGACCGCATCGTGATGCTGCTGGCCGACGAGCCCAACATCCGCGAGACGATCGCCTTCCCGCTCAACGGCAACGCCCAGGACCTGATGATGGGCGCCCCGACGGAGCTGGACGAGACCCGTCTGCGCGAGCTGAACATCCAGCTCCGCAAGCCGGTGGCGACGGCGAAGGAAAAGGCGGGCGCCAAGGATTCCGTGGCGAGGGACACCGGCGCGAAGTAGGACCGACCGGCAAGTGGGGGCGGCGTCACCGCTTCCGCTCCGGTTCCACGTGAAACATCCCCCGGCCGACCCCGGCCGGGGGATGTTTCACGTCCGGGGCCGTCTCATGCCGCGTTCAGGGCCACCGTCGGATGGAGGCGGGAGGCACGGATCGCCGGGTAGAGGCCCGCGACCACACCGATCAGGAGCGTGGCGGCCAGCCCGCCCGCCAGTGACCAGGGCGGGACCACCGCCGTCCACCCCTGGAACCGCGCGAATCCGTATGTCGTCGCCGCGCCCAGCAGTGCGCCCGTCACCCCGCCCAGCGCCGACAGCAGCAGCGACTCGGTCAGGAACTGGAGCCGGATCGCACCCCGGGTCGCGCCCAGCGAGCGGCGCAGGCCGATCTCCTGGCGGCGTTCCAGGACGGAGATGACCATGGTGTTGGCGACGCCCACACCGCCGACCAGGAGAGCCACCGCGCCCAGGCCGAGCATCAGGGTCGTCAGGCCCTTGTCGGTGGCGGCCTTGGCGGCCAGCGCGTCCGAGGGCCGGGAGACCTTGATGCCCGTCTCGTCGCCGGGGCTGATGGTGCGGGCCAGGATCGCCCGTACGTCCGTCACCGAGACGTCCGTGGAGCGCTCGAAGACGGTGGTGGGATGGCCGTCGAAGCCGAAGTAGCGCTCGGCGGCGGGGAATCCGACCATGGCCACCCGGTCCAGGTTGGGGACCAGTTCGAGCGGTTCGAGGATGCCGACGACGGCCACGCGGGTGTCGTTCATCATGATCGTCTCGCCGGTGCGGGTGACGCCGAGGCGCTGCGCGGCCACCGCGCCGAGCACCGTCGTCGGGAGGCGTTCGCCGGCCGGGGTCAGCCAGGTGCCCTTGCCCACCTCGCCGCCGAGCGCGGAGAGCAGGTCGGCGCGGACCGCTTGGGCGGTGACGCCCGCGGTGCGCTCCTCGGGGACCACGTCGCTGCGGCGGATGCGGGCGTCGATGTCGGCGCTGGCCGTGGCGTGCCGCACCGGGCCGATGCGCTCGACCATCGCGACCGCGTTCCTGGGGAGCTTGATCTCCTGCCCCATGGCGTCCTTGCCCGCCTCGGCGGTGAGCAGATTGGTCCCGAGGCGGTCGAGACGGGCCATCAGGTCCGCGCGGCTCGACTCGGACAGCCCGACGACCGCGACCACGGTCGCGATGCCGATGGCGATGCCGAGCGCCGAGAGCACCACACGCGCACGCCGCGCGCGCAGGCCGACCGCGCCGACGCGCAGGACGTCGCGGGGGGAGAGGCGGGCGGGCCTGAGATCGCTCTTCATGAACCGGCCTTCTGCATCCGTGGGTCGAGGAGAGCGCCGGAGCGCAGGTCCGAGACGATCTCGCCGTCCCTGAAGCGGACCCGGCGCGGCAGCGAGTCCGCGATCTCGTTGTCGTGGGTGATCACGCAGACGGTGGTGCCGGACGCGTTCAGCTCGTGCAGCAGCTCCATGACGATCCCGCCGGATGCGGTGTCCAGCGCCCCGGTCGGCTCGTCGGCCAGCAGCAGCCGGGGCTCCCCCACCAGGGCGCGGGCGATGGCCACGCGCTGCTTCTCGCCGCCGGACAGCTCGTTCGGTGTGTGCGAGCCGCGGTGGTCCAGCCGCACCCTGGCGAGCGCCTCCCGCGCACGGGCACGCCGTTCCTTCAACGGGACGCCCGCGTACAGCAGCCCGTCGGCGACGTTGTCCACCGCGTCGCGCCCCGCCGCCAGGTGGAAGTGCTGGAAGACGAAGCCGATGTGGCGGGCGCGCAGCGCGGAGAGCCGGGCGTCGGAGAGCTCGGACACGTCGTAGCCGGCGATCCGGACGGTGCCGGTGGTGGGCTTGTCGAGGGTGCCCATGATGTTGAGCATCGTGGACTTGCCGGAGCCGGACGGGCCGACGACGGCGACGAGTTCGCCCTCCTCGACGGTGAGGCTCACTGAGCGCAGGGCGTGGACGCCGCCGGGGTACGACTTTCCGGCGTCCCGCAGTTCGATCACCGGGGCCGTGGTCATGACGTCGGCACTCCGACCTTCAGGCCCTCGCGCACATCCGGTCCGGAGACCTCGATCTGGCCGTCGGCGGTCATGCCCGTCTCCACCCGCACCATCCTCGACGTGGCGCCCTCGACGACCTGGAGGCCGTAGCCGCCGTTCTCGCCGCGCAGCGCGACGACCGCCTCGACGGGGACCACGAGGACCCCCTTGTGCGCCTCGCTGACGAACTTCACGCTCGCCGGTGCCTTGGTGTCCTCGCCGGACGCGGCGCCCACCCCGCCGTCCAGCACGACCTCGACCGTGATGCCGTCCTCGGCGACCGTCTCGCCTGCGGGCGCCTCGGGACGCACCGTCCCGGCGACGTGACCGGCCACGGTCTTCCCGCTCGGCAGGGTGACCTCGACCTCGGTGCCCCGTGAGGTGAGCGCGCCGTCGGTCTGGTCGAGCTGAGCCCGTACGACGGGCTTGGTGGAGGCGACCGTCAGGACCGGCCCGTCCGGGCCGACCTGGTCGGCGAGCGCCGCGTCGGCGGAGACCACCCTGACCGGGCCGGGCTGGAAGACGACGTCGCCCCTGCCGACCCTGCCGGTGGGCTCGCGGTTGAGGGACTTCTGCCACCGCGCGACGGCGGCCGCGGTGTCCTCGTCGTACCGGACGTCGACGTAGAGCCCCGCCCCGTACCCCAGGTCACGCAGATTGCGCTCCAGCTGGAGCACGTCGCTGCCCCGGTCGCCGGTCTTCATCTCGCGGAACATCGGGACCGGCCCGTAGAGGAGCGTGACGGGCTTGTCGTTCAGCTCGTACAGCGCCTGCCCCATGGTCAGCGTCTTTCCTTCGGGGGCGGCGACCGTGACGGTGCCCTCGACGGCGGACTTGACGGCGCGGCGCTGCGCGAAGTCGAGCCGGCCGTCGACCGTCTTCGACCGCACGAGGTCGGTGCGTACGACGGTCGCGGTGGCGGGCGGCAGCTCGCCACCCTTCCCGGAGGCGCCCGCGTCGCCGTCGTCGCCGAGGAACAGGATGCCCCCGGCGACGACGGCGACGACGGTCACCGCACCCAGGGCGAGGAGTGCGGAGCGGCGTTTCACTGCATGCCTTCCACACTGTCGATCAGCTTCGGCCGGCAGGCCTCGCGGGCCTTCTTGTACGCCGGCGAATCGACGTCGAGGACCGGGGACGCCGGGTTCGGGTCGCCGCCCGGCTGGGCGTTGCCGCCGCTCATCGTCGGGTTGGTGAACCGGGAGACGCCGTTGTCCCGCATGCACTTGGCGTGCGCGAGCATCGACTCGTACGCCTTCTGCTCGTCGCGTTCGGGCTCGGCGTTCATGGCGGCCTGCAACTCGGGGACGCAGACCCGGTTCTTCCCGCCCTTGTACGCCTCGTTCTGACCGGGCCGGGAGGCGATCTTCCCGATCTTCGTCCAGTCGAGATATCCGCTGAGCTTGGGGTCGGGGAAGTCCTTGTAGCCGCCCTTGACGCGCATGCACTGGACGTACTTCATCTGGGCGTCGTAGAAGGCGCTCTTGCCCGCGGGCGGGGCGCTCGGCCCGCCCGCGTCCTTCGTGGTGCCGGCCGTCGGTGTCCTCGGTACGTCGGCGATCGCCTCGTCCTTCTTCGTACCGCCCGCTCCGTCCTCCCCGCCGCCGCAGCCGACGGCGAGGGCGAGTACGGGCAGGGCCACGAGGGCGGCCAGGCGCAGCCGGGCGGAGGCGCGGGGGGCCGGGCGGCCCTCGGCGCGGTGTTTCGTTCTCGGGGAGGTCATGTGCGGCACGCTCGCCGCCACAGATGATGGCCCGTCCATGGCCACATGATGGGAACGTAACAATGCCCCCGGCCTGCACATCCGCCCCCGTGCACAGCGGACGGCAACGGTCCGGGCGTGCCCATAATCGGCCCATGCCGCATGTGTTGCTCATCGAGGACGACGCGTCCGTACGGGACGGGATGGAGCTCGTGCTGCGCCGGCACGGGTACGGCGTGGACATCGCCGCCACCGGCGAGCAGGCCCTCGCCCTGCTGGACGGGGAGCGGGGCGCCCGGGTCGAACTGGCCGTGCTGGACCTGATGCTGCCCGGCATGGACGGCTTCGAGGTGTGCCGCCGCATCCGCGCCCGCTCAACGACCCTGCCGGTCATCATGCTGACCGCACGCGGCGACGACCAGGACATCGTCACGGGCCTGGAGGCGGGTGCCGACGACTACGTCGTCAAGCCGGTCACCGCCCCCGTTCTGGAGGCCCGCATCCGGGCCGCGCTGCGGCGCACGGAACCGTCCCTGCCGGCGCAGGGGGCCGGTGCCGACCTCGCCGGGCTGGTGATCGACCGCGCCGGACTGACCGTCACCAAGCACGGCACTCCCATTCCGCTGCCGCCCACCGAGCTGCGGCTGCTGCTGGAGCTCTCGGCCTCTCCCTGCCGGGTCTTCAGCCGTGAACAGCTCCTGGAATCCGTCTGGGACCACACCTTTCTGGGCGACTCCCGGCTGGTGGACGCGGCGGTCGGCCGGCTGCGCGCCAAGCTGGAGGACGTACCGTCCAAGCCCCGCTACGTCCAGACGGTGCGGGGCTTCGGCTACCGCTTCGGGCCGCTGTGAGCCGTACGGATCACGCCGGGCGCCCCGCCGCCCCGAAGAGGCGCTCGTGGCATCTCGTCGGCGGGCTGCGCACCCGGCTCGTCGTCACCTTCGTCGTGGTCGCCCTCGTCAGCGCGGTGACCGCGACCGCCCTCGCCTACCGCGACGCCCGCACCGCCGTCCTCCAGCGCACCCAGAACGCGGCCGTGAACGACCTCCGGGAGCGGGTCGGTGCGGTGGCCGCCGACTTCGACGTACCGCCCGACCAGCGGTCGCTGTCCCGGTTCGCGGCGAAGGTGTCCGAGGGCATCGGCGGGAACATCGTGGTCGCCCGCTACCAGGGCCTTTCCGCCGTCTCCGACTCGCTCGCCGACACCACGTCCCGGATCACCGTCGAGCTGCGTACCGCCGTCATGACCGGCGACGACACCAAGTTCCAGCGGGTGCGGTGGCGGGGCGAGCCCTATCTGGTCGTCGGCATGCCCGTGACGTACGCCGACGGGGACCGCAGCACCTCCGGGCTGGAGGTCTACGCGATCACCGATCTGCGGGCCGAGAGCGACGACACGGCCGCCCTGCTGGACTCCGTACGGGCGGGCATCGTGCCGGTGGTGCTGCTGGCCGCCGTCCTGGCGCTGCTGGCCGCGGGGACGGTGCTGCGCCCGGTACGGAAACTGGGCCGGGCCACCCGCGAACTGGCGGCCGGGGACCTCGGCAGCCGGGTCGCCGTCACCGGGCGCGACGAACTCGCCGACCTGGCACGGACGTTCAACGAGACCGCCGACGCGCTCCAGGCCTCCGACGCGGATCTGCGCGAGCAGGAGGCGAAGGCGCGCCGCTTCGTGGCGGACGTGTCGCACGAACTGCGCACGCCCCTCGCGGCGATGACGATGGTGGCGACGGTGCTGGAGGAGGACGCCGACCAGCTGCCGCCGGACGCGGCGCGGGCGGCCCGTACCGTCGGCGCGGAGACGGCCCGGCTGTCCCGGCTGGTCGAGGAGCTGATGGAGATCTCCCGCTTCGACGCCGGGGCGGCCCGGCTGAACGCGGCGGAGACCGACCTCGCCGACACCGTACGGGCGTCGCTGGCGCTGCGCGGCTGGACGGACCGGGTACGGACGGAGCTCGACGCGGGCGTACGGGCGGTGGTCGACCGGCGCCGGATCGACGTGATCGTCGCGAACCTGGTGGGCAACGCGCTGCGGCACGGCGCCCCGCCGGTCACCGTGACCCTCACGACGGCCCTCGCGGCGGACGGCGAGCGGGTGGTGCTGTCCGTCGCCGACCACGGTCCGGGGCTGCCGCCGGAGGCGGGGGAGCGGGTCTTCGACCGGTTCTACAAGGCGGACAGGGCCCGCACACGCGGCGCGGCCGACGACAGCGGACAGGGCAGCGGCCTGGGCATGGCGATCGCGCTGGAGAACGCCCGCCTGCACGGCGGCACGATCGACGCGGCGGACGGGCCGGGGCGAGGCGCGGTGTTCACCCTGCGGCTGCCCCTGCGACGTACGGGAGGGGACACGGAGTGAAGCTCCGACAGGGCATCGCGGTCGCCGTACTGGGGGCCGCACTCCTGGGCTGCGGCGTTCAGCCGACCGGGGTGATAGGCGCGGGCGAGCCCGCGTCCGGGCTGACGCGCGGCATGCGGCTGTACTACGCGTCGGCCGGCGGGCTGCGCGCGGTCCCGCTGATCGACCAGGAGTTCGACGACCTCAACAGCGTGCTGAAGCTGCTCGCCATGAGGACGCCGCCCGCCGAGCAGGGCGGGCTCACCTCCCTCGTCCATATCGGCGGCTACTCGGCGACCGGCTCGGGCAGCCGGGTCACGTTGTGGCTGGACGGCGTCTACGAGGAGTCGGGGCGCGACCTGGGCACGGGTCAGCTGGTGTGCACGCTGGCGCGTGCCCAGTCCGTACTGGAACCGAAGGTCAGGACCGACGACGTCGAGGTCACCCTGCGCCCGTCCGAGGGCCCCGCGCTGGGCCCCTACCGGTGCGCGGAGTTCCTCGACGGGTGAGCGGTCACCGGCACCGGCACCGGCACCGATTCCTGACCGGTACTCAGACCTTCGTGCCCCGCTGAGGTGAAGGGCCGGAACCTACACGCACGAGACGGTTCCGGGCCGCTTCGGCGCGCGTGTCCGGCGGTCGATACAGCCGTATGGCCCCGTGCGGGTTCGCGCTCGCGCGGCTCGGCGTTAACTGGGATCGGCGGCAGGAGGCGTGACGGGGAGCTCGCCTGTGCGGCCGTCACCCCACCACTGCTGAGGAGTTCCTGTGTCCGTATTCCGTCCGTCGGCCCTCCGGCGTCCCCCGTACGCCGTCCACGCCGGTGCCTGTGCCGCCGCGCTGCTGCTGCTCACCGCGTGCGGCGACGCCTCCGAGACCGTCGCCGCCAAGGACGCCGCCGTCCGGGCGGGCGCCACGGCCACCGCCGGTGTCGCGGGCCCGCAGGCCGAGCGGATGCGGAGACGGGCCGCCCCCGGGCCGTACGCGCCGGTCGTCCGGCCGCGCGAGATCCCCGCGCTCGGGCCGAAGACCCGGGCCGCGATCCCGGCGTCCGCCGAACAGGTCTTCGTCGTCACCGGCGACGGCTACGACTCCAGCCGGTCCACCGCGGTCCTCTACGCCCGCGACAACCCGGCCCTGGGCTGGCTGCCCGTCACGACCCGCTGGCCGGCCCACAACGGGCTGAACGGCTGGGCCGACGAGCACTGGGAGAACGATCTCCGCACCCCGGTGGGGGTCTACGGGCTGACGCACGCGGGCGGCCTGTTCGACCCTCCCGAAACGGCGTTCCCCTACGACCGGAACCCGGCGTTCGTGGTGAGCGGCAAGGGCTTCGACGGGGAGCCGCTCGAAGGGTCCTTCGACTACGTCGTCGCCATCGACTACAACCGGACCCCCGGCGTGACCCCCCTTGACCCCGAACGCCCGCTCGGCCAGGACCGCGGCGGCGGCATCTGGATCCACGTCGACCACGGCGGCCCGACCCAGGGCTGCATCTCGCTCCCCCTGGACCGGATGCGGGAACTCCTGAGCACCCTCGACCCGGCGAAGAACCCGGTCGTCGTGATGGGTGACGCGGAGGCACTGGAGCAGTGAACGGGATACGTCGTCGAACTGCCCGACCCGGTGGGCTTCGAACTGGACACCGAGCCGCTGAAGAACTGGGTCCGCTGACCCGGGGCGGAGCACACGCAGCAGTACGGCGAAGGGCGGGACCCGATACGCGGTCCCGCCCTTCGCCTGACGTACTGCCGCGGCAGTACGTCAAAGCCGCTTACGCGGGCTTCTCCTCCAGACGCGGGAACAGCACCGCGCCCTTCGTCACCGTCGCGCCCGCCGGGAGCCGGCCCCAGCTGCCCGCTTCCTGGACGCGCTGGTCGGCCAGGGCGCCCAGGGACTCCTCGGCGCCCAGGGACTCCCACAGCTTCTGCGAGGTCTCCGGCATCACGGCGTTCAGCAGGACCGCGACACCGCGCAGCGACTCGGCGGCCGTGTAGAGGATCGTCGCGAGGCGGGCCTGGCCCTCGGGGGTGGTGTCCTTGGCGACCTTCCAGGGCTCCTGCTCCGTGATGTAGCCGTTGACCTGCTTCACGAAGTCGAAGATCGCCAGGATGCCGGCCTGGAAGTCCAGCTCCTCGCCGATCTTCTGGTCGGCCGCGGCGACGGCCTTCGCCAGACCCTCCTGGACCGCCTGCTCGGCCTCACCCGATGCGGTGGCCTCCGGGAGCGCCCCGCCGAAGTACTTGCCGACCATGGCCGCGACGCGCGAGGCGAGGTTGCCGTAGTCGTTGGCGAGCTCGGAGGTGTAGCGGGCCGAGAAGTCCTCCCAGGAGAACGAGCCGTCGCTGCCGAACGCGATGGCGCGCAGGAAGTACCAGCGGTACGCGTCCACGCCGAAGTGCGAGGTCAGGTCCTGCGGCTTGATGCCCGTCAGGTTCGACTTCGACATCTTCTCGCCGCCGACCATCAGCCAGCCGTTGGCCGCGATCCGGCCCGGCAGCGGCAGACCCTGCGCCATCAGCATCGCGGGCCAGATCACCGCGTGGAAGCGGAGGATGTCCTTGCCCACCAGGTGCACATCGGCGGGGAACGTCCCGTCGAACTTCTCCTGGTCGGCGCCGTAGCCGACCGCCGTGGCGTAGTTCAGCAGGGCGTCGACCCACACGTAGATGACGTGCTTCTCGTCCCACGGCACCGGGACGCCCCAGTCGAAGGTCGAGCGGGAGATGGAGAGGTCCTGAAGGCCCTGCTTGACGAAGTTCACGACCTCGTTGCGGGCGGACTCGGGCTGGATGAAGCCCGGGTTGTTCGCGTAGAACTCCATCAGCTTCGGGCCGTAGGCGCTCAGCTTGAAGAAGTAGTTCTCCTCCTTGAGGATCTCCACCGGCTTCTTGTGGATCGGGCACAGCTTGACGCCGTTCTCGCCCTCCACGAGGTCGCCGGGGAGCTTGTACTCCTCGCAGCCCACGCAGTACGGGCCCTCGTAGCCGCCCTTGTAGATCTCACCCTTGTCGTACAGGTCCTGCACGAACTCCTGCACCCGGTCGGTGTGCCGCTTCTCCGTCGTACGGATGAAGTCGTCGTGTCCGATGTTCAGGTGCTCCCAGAGGGGCTTCCATGCCTCCTCGACGAGCTTGTCGCACCATTCCTGGGGCGTGACGCCGTTCGCCTCGGCAGTGCGCATGATCTTCTGACCGTGCTCGTCCGTGCCGGTGAGGTACCACACCTTCTCGCCGCGCTGGCGGTGCCAGCGCGTGAGCACGTCGCCTGCGACGGTCGTGTAGGCGTGGCCCAGGTGAGGAGCGTCGTTGACGTAGTAAATGGGGGTCGACACGTAGAAATTCTTCACGCCGTCGCCCCCTTGCTTCTCGGATCCAGTGGCCGCCATGGTCGAAATCCTAACGGCCTGCGGAAGATCGACTCACCCCGATTACGGTCGGCCTCCCCCGGACCGGGGGAGGAAGGGGTCCTCCGCGTGGACCGGGAAGACGGGACTGTCCACGTCCCCGGCCGGGCCAGGGACGAGCGGGAGCACGGTGCCGCCGACAGGGCCGGAACGGCAGTTCCGGAAGGGGCCCTCACCGGGCGAAGCAGCACGGCCACCGAAACGGATCCCGGAACGCCGGGCCCCGCGCTGCGACTCGGCCATCCGGGAGCGCGACAGCCACCCGGGAGCTCAACGGAGCGAGGGCGTCCGCCAGGCCGAGCCGGCCGGCGCCGTCTGTGGAACCGGTCACCTTGTGCCCCCGCTCACCCTGGTCGCAACACCCTGCGTACGTAACGCGGTTGAGGCCGCAGACGGTGCCGGAAGCCCGGTGACCGGGGGCCGCGGAGACCTTTGCGAAACATCCCTTCCCGTAGCAAAGACGCATCCTGGGAGGGAGTGGACACGCGTGTACGAGGCAGGGGACATCACGATGCGGGTACTGGTCGCCGAGGACGAGGAGATCCTGGCGGAGCTGGTCGCCACCGGGCTGCGGCGGGCCGGGTTCGCCGTCGACACGGTGTACAGCGGTGACGCCGCCCTCGCCTACCTGGGGTTGCACGACTACGACGTCGTCGTCCTCGACCGCGACCTGCCGCGGGTGCACGGCGACGACGTGGCGCGCGGCCTCGTCGCCTCCGGCTCCCGGACCAGGATCCTGATGCTCACCGCCGCCGGCTCCATGGAGGACCGGGTCGCCGGACTCGACCTCGGCGCCGACGACTACCTGGGCAAACCCTTCGAGTTCCCCGAGCTGGTGTCGCGAGTACGGGCGTTGCGGCGGCGCAGCGCCCGCCCCGTGCCGCCGCAGCTGGAACGGCACGGCATCCGGCTCGACACCGTACGGCGCACCGCCTCGCGGGACGGGCGGGAGCTGGATCTCTCGCCGAAGGAGTTCACCGTGCTCCAGCTGCTGCTGGAGGCCGACGGCGGGACCGTCAGCGCCGAGGAGCTGCTGGAGCGGGCCTGGGACGCCAACGCCGATCCCTTCACCGGCGCGGTCCGCGTCTGCATGAGCAAGCTCCGCGGGAAACTCGGCGAACCGGCGCTGATCCGTACGATGCAAGGCGTGGGGTACGCCCTGTGAGGCGCCTCACGCAGGTGCCGCACTCCAGGATCCGCACCCGGATCGCGCTCGTGTACGGCGGCGTGTTCCTGGTTCTCGGCACGGCGCTGCTCGTCACCGTCAATCTCGCCTCCCGCGCCGGTACGGACTCCCAGGCGCGCGACATCGCCCGCACGGCCGCGGTCGTCCAGCCCGGCTACGCGGTGAACGGTCCGCTGGTCACCCGGCACAGTCTGGGGCCGCCCACCGTCTACGACCTCACCGATAACGTCAGCGACGCGGCCGGGCACCAGCTGCTCGTGTGGTCCGCGGCCTCGCTGCTCGTCATGACCGCCTGCGCGGTCGGGGTGGGCTGGTGGACCGCGGGGCGGGTGCTGCGCCCCGTCCATGCCATGACCGCGAAGGCGCGCCGGCTCTCCGAGCACAATCTGCACGAGCGGATCGCGTCCAGCGGGCCGGACGACGAGCTGAAGGAGCTCGGTGACACGCTCGACGAGCTGCTGGCCCGGCTGGAGAAGGCCTTCGACAGCCAGCGGCGGTTCATCGCCAACGCCTCCCACGAGCTGCGGACCCCGCTCGCCACCCAGCGGGCCGCGATCCAGATCGGTCTGGACGACCCGTCCCCGAAGGATCTCGTACGGACCCGGCAGACGCTCCTGGACAACAACCGGCGCAGCGAGCGGCTCATCGAGGGTCTGCTGGTCCTGGCCCGCAGCGAGCGCGGGCTCGCCGAGGGCGAACGGGAGACGGTGGACCTCGCGCAGGTGGTGGCGGAGGAGACGGCCCGGCACCCGGGCGTGCGGGCCGACACCCACTTCTGCACGGTGCGGGGGAACCGGATGCTGCTCGCGCAACTGGTGGCGAATCTGCTGGCCAACGCCGTCACGTACAACGTGCCGGACGGGACGGTGGACGTGGCACTGGTGACGGCCGGCAGCGGGGCGCTGCTGGAGGTGCGCAACACCGGGCCCGTGGTGGACGCGGAGGACATCCCCGGGCTGTTCGAGCCGTTCCGGCGGGGTGAGGGCAAGGACCGGATGGGGCGGGGATCGGGGCTCGGCCTCTCGATCGTGCGCTCCATCGCCGTCGCGCACGGCGGTACGGTCACGGCGGTGCCGGGCCCCGGGGGCGGGCTCGCCGTGACCGTACGGCTGCCGGTGGATCAGGCGCCGGCCGCGGTGTCGCGGGCCTCGACCCACGCGGGGAGCGCGGCGAGGACCTCGCGGTAGAACGTGGTGTCCGCGACCTCCCGGGGCGCGGGGCCCGCGTGGAAGAACCCGGCGTTCGGGGCGTCCAGCTTGCGCAGGAAGTCGAAGCCCTTGGCGTCCTCGTCGCCGAACGCGACGAACTGGAAGAACAGCGGCAGCCGCGCCGCGTCGGCCAGCGCCTGCCTGGCGGCCTGCTTGGCGTCCGGCGGGCCGTCCGTCTGGAAGATCACCAGGGCGGGGCCGGTCGCCGCGGACTTCTCGTAGTGCGCGACGACCTCTTCGACGGCGCGCTGGTAGTTCGTACGGCCGAGGCGGCCGAGGCCCGCGTTCAGCTCGTCGATCCGGCCCTCGTGGTCGGCTAGGCCGACCGTGCCGGTGCCGTCGATGTCCGTCGAGAAGAAGACGACGGGGACGGTCGCGTCCTCGTCCAGGTGCGCGGCGAGTGCGACGGTGCGGTCGCCCAGGTGCTGGGCGCTGCCGTCCTTGTAGAACGGCCGCATGGAGCCGGAGCGGTCGAGGACCAGGTAGACGGTGGCCCGCAGCCCGGTCAGCCCGTGGGCCTTCAGCCCGGCCTGGGCGGCCTTGTACGCGTCGACGAGCCCGGGAGCACGCGACTTGACCCGGGCGAGGGTGACGGCGGGCTTGGGGGTGGGGGTGGATACGGGGGTGGATGCGGACGCGGGGGCCGGGGCCGGGGTCGCTTCGGGGGCGGGCTCGGGCTCCGCCTGTGCCTCGGGCTCTGCGGGGGAGGGCTGTGCCTCCGGCGCGGCGGGGGCCTCGGGCTCCGTTTCGGCCTCGGCCTTGGCGTAGGCCGGCTCGGGCTCGGGCTCGGGCGTGGGTTCTGCTTCGGCCTCGGGTTCTGCTTCGACCTTGGCCTCGGCCTCGGGCTCCGGTGCGGGCTCCGCCTCGGCCTTGGCCTCGGCCGGCTCGGGCTCGGGCGTGGGTTCTGCTTCGGCCTCGGCTTCGGCCTCGGCGTTGGCCGGTTCCGGTTCGGGCTCCGGTGTGGGCTCGACCTCGACCTCGACCTCGGCCTCGACCTCGGCCTTGGCCGACTCGGGCTCCGGCTCCGCCTCAGCGACGGACGGCTCCGCCTCGGCGGGCGCCTCCGCAGCCTCCGCGGCCTCCGCCTCCGCAGCCTCCACGACCTCTGCCTTCGGCTCCTCTGCCTTCGGCTCCTCCGGCTCCGCTGTCGCCTCCGGCTCCGTCGACTCCGGCTTCGGGGCCGAACCCTGCGCCGGGACCGTGGGGATGGACGGCTTGTCGAAGGCGGCCGCCACCAGGTCCGAGGCCAGACCGCTGCTTTCGACGGACCGGGGAGAGGCAGGGGCCGGGACCGAGGCCTTGGGGGCCGGGGCCGGCTCCGCGGCCGGCTCCGCGGCCGGCTCGTCCGCCGTCGCCGTCCTCGTCGCCTTGACCGGCTCCGACTCCGCGGGCGCGGTGCGTTCGGTCTGGGGCGGGACCGTGGCCGTCGGCGCGTCCTGCTCCGCGCGGTCACGGCCGAACACCTTGCGCAGCAAGCTCCGAATGCCCATGGGCGAGGCCTTTCGCGTGAGTTGGGTGCGAGAAATGTCCGACCTGCGGGAATTGATCCCTGGCCAGGGCGGATACGTAAGGTTAGCGGCCGGATCCGGCCCTTCGGTGGTGCGGCCCGCCCGTGTGAGAACTGAGCCGGAACCGATCCCCGAACGAGTCCTGTGCGCATGCCGTGCGGGCCTGATGTACGTCGTTCAAATGTGCGCACTCGGTCCTGAGTTGCCTTCTAGCGTGAACGAACGGTGTGCCTGACGCAAAGTCAGGCACACCGTTGTCCGTTTTCCGCGCGCGTTGTCAAGAAGGGCTCCCCATGGGAAAACCATCCCGCAGAACATGCTTTGCCGCCTGTGCCGTCGCGGCAGGGGCGATGCTTTCCGGCCTCGTTCCGGCAGCCGGCGCCGCCGCCGCTCCGGCCTCCGCCCCGCCGTCCGCGACGCGGGCCGCCGACGAACCCGTGCCGGGCAACGAGGGTATGCCGGACGACGGCTTCGACAATGAATCCGAAGGCGAGCAGGACGACTTCGCCGGTACCGGAACCGCAACGGGTGATCCGTCCCCCTCCGCCGCCCCGGGCGTCTCCGAGCTCGCCGCCCCCGTTCCCGGCCGGGCCGCCGACTTCAAGCTGGCGAAGGGCACCGACATCTCCGGGCTCGTCACCAAGCTGGACGACGCGCTGCCCAAGCAGGGCCTCACCGAGCTGATGGAACAGGCCAATCGGCCCGCCGACTGGGAGGGAGCCTGCGGAGCCGCCGGGATCTACGGCCCCGATCTGGCGGTCAACCACCGGGTCTGCTGGAAGAGCGACGACGCCACCTCCTCGGAGTGGGTACCGCAGGCCATCACCGGCGTCTCGGACGCGCAGGAGGACGAGGACTGGGGCACGTCCAACGCCGAGCCGATCGCCGTGGCCGGTTACGACGCGGAGAACCCGGGCCGCAGCGACTACGCCTCCGGCAGCGGAAACTGCCTCCTGAGCCCGGCGGCGGACGCCTGCAACGAAAAGGGCATCCGGGTCAGCTTCTTCAACCAGGCCACCAAGATGTACCGCCATGTGCTGCTGGTCTGGCCGTACATCAACTCCAAGGACCACATCTCCTTCGACGCGCTGCACGCGCGCGAGGGCAAGTGCCTCACCGAGGTGACGTCCGCCTGTGCCGCGCAGAACGGCATCCACGCCGGTGGGATGGTCTGGTACGGCAACTACCTGTACGTCGCCGACACCGCCAACGGCATGCGGGTCTTCGACCTGCGCAAGATCATGGACCTCAACCCGGACAACAACGCCGATGTCGACGACCCGACGCCGGACGGCCTGGTCAGCAACGTCGTGGACAAGAAGCGGATCGGCCGGCAGAACAACGTCTGGTACGGCTACGGCTACCGCTACGTCATGCCGCAGGTCGCCACGCTGAAGTTCACCACGGCGAAGAACGGCGGGACCACCAGCGGGAACCAGTGCTACGCCACCGGTCGCCCGAAGGCCTCGTACATCTCGCTGGACCGCACCGACACCGACCACATGGTGCTCGGTGAGTACTGCAACACCAACAACGGCGGCACGAGCCCCGGTCGCGTCGGCACCTACCCGATGACCGCGCTGACCGCCGCGGTCGAGGGTGCGACCGGCACCGCCGCCGATGCCGACCTGGCCTACGGTCTGCCGACCGGTGCCACGTTCGGCAACGAGGCCCTGTGGCACAAGATCCAGGGCGTCATGCGCTACGAGGGCAAGTGGTACTTCCACCGCAGCAACGGCTACGACAACGGCCGGCTGCTCCAGGCCACGCCCGGCATCGTCGACGGAACGTCCCAGCTCGTCGGCAACACGAAGACGCTGGAGTCGTCGTTCGGGCCCGAGGACCTGTACCTCGCGCACGGGCGCGGTGACGGCTTCGCGCCGCAGCTGTGGTCGCTCAGCGAGCACGCGCCGAGCAGGTGCGGGGCGTGCAAGCGCGAGGTGTACAGCTACAACATGTCGGAAGTGATCAGCGACTTCGGCTGATCCGCCGGACAGGCCCTACAGTCGGATGCATGGTTTCCGGTGAGGCGCCGCAGGCGGAGGGCAGCGTTCGGGTCGACGTCTGGATCTGGTCGGTCCGGCTGACGAAGACCCGTTCGCAGGCCGCTGCCGCCTGCCGCGCGGGTCATGTGAAGGTCGCCGGTGAGCGCGCCAAGCCCGCCCAGGCGTTGCGCGTCGGCGACGAGGTACGGCTCCGGCACGCCAGCCGCGACCGGATCGTGGTCGTGTCGAAGATCGTCAAGAAGAGGGTCGGCCCTCCGGTCGCGGCGGAGTGCTTCATCGACAACAGCCCGCCCCCGCCGCCGCGCGAGGCGGCGATCCAGGTTCCGGTCCGGGACCGGGGCGCGGGGCGGCCGACGAAGCGGGACCGGCGCGAGATGGACCGGCTGCGCGGGGCCGGTCCCACGGGCTGAGGCGCCGCGGGGCCGCCCCCAACGCACCGCCGCCCCCAACGCACCGCCGGCCCCAACGGACCGCCCGACGGTCCGGCGGCCCCGCTACGGCTGGGGCGAGGCGATCGCCCGTGCCGCCGCCACTTCCTGGCGCAGCGGAGCCAGTACGCCCTCCTCGTCGCCCGGAAGTTCGGCGCGCACCCCCACCAGGACCTCGCTCGCCCTGATCCCGTCGGCCAGCTCCCGCAGCTGCCGCCGTATCGCCGCGACCTCCGCCGGCGGCGGCTCGGGTGCTCCGTGGTTGACACGGACCCGGGCCGCCGTCGTCGCGTCCACGATGCGTTCGGCCGCGACGACCAGCGGCCACCAGGCGGCGGCCCGGGTGCCGACCGGGGGCGGCTCCGTCAGTGCGCGCTGGAATTCGGAACGCACGACCGACAGATCGCGGTAGAGCCGGCGCCGGGCCCGCACCCGTTCCGCCCGGTCGCCGGAGCGGCCCGGCTCGAAGGCGTACGCCACGTAGTCGGCGGTGTCCGCCACCGCGTCCGCGAGCCGGTGGCCGATCCGTACGTGCCAGCTCTCCGGCCACAGCAGATAGCCCGCCACCAGCACGATCGCGCAGCCGATCAGGCTGTCCAGGAACCGCGGCCAGATCAGCTGGAAGCCCTGATGGTTCAGCAGGTCGGACAGGAGCAGGATGACCGGGGTGATGGCCGCGGTCTGGAAGGCGTAGCCCTTCGCCGTCAGCGCCGGGATCAGCGCGGCGAGCACCACCATCACCGGCACGTCCCACCAGCCGACCGGCACCGCGGCGAGCACCGGTGCGGCGATCACGAGACCGGCCGCGGTGCCCACCGCACGCAGCACGGCCCGCGAGAACACCGAACCGAAGTCCGGCTTGAGGACGAACGTGACGGTCAGCGCGACCCAGTAGGAGCGCGGCACCGGGATCAGCGAGGTGAGCGCCTGGGCCAGGCCGATGCACAGGGCCAGGCGCAGCCCGTAGCGCCAGGAGGCCCCGGAGAACAGCACGTCGCGGGTGGCCCGCCGGATCCGTACCCCGAGCACGGCGGGGCGGCCGAGCCGGTCGTCGACGTTGTACGGGTCGGGGTCGGCCTTGTGCACGACGACCGCCGCGTGCCGCAGGGCGCTGTCCACGGCCCGGGTGGCGGGTGAGTCCGGTGCGGGCAGGGTGAGTTCGGGGCGGCCGGTGCGGCTCTCCTCCACGGCGGCGGCCAGTTCGCGCACCGCCGCGGGGATCTCGTCGGGGAGCGGGCACCGGCGCACATGGACGGCGGGGGCCGCCTCGACGAGCGGGATGACGACATTGAGCTGGGCGAGCAGCCGCACCATGGCGTTGCTGCGGCCGTGGTAGCGGGCCCGGCGGGCCAGGATCAGGTCGTAGGACGTGTTGAGTGACTGGGTGACGGCGTGCCGCTGTTTGTCGTACGCGTCGGTGCCCGCGGCGGCGAGCAGGTCGGCGACCGCGAGATAGGTGTTCGCGACCGCGACCCGCTCCGGGAGCTTCCGGCGCAGCGGCCAGGCCAGCAGGGTCAGGGTGAGGACGAACAATCCGCCGACCGTGAGCAGCAGCGGCGCCACCCACCAGGGTTCCGGCATCGGGAGTCCGGCGCCGACCACCGCGTTGAGCAGGAGCAGCAGCCCGGAGACGGAGGCGACAGCGCCGATCGTCGACATCATTCCGGAGACCAGGCCGACCAGGGTCAGTGCGGCGACGGCGACCCAGCCGGTTCCGTACACCAGCGTGCCGAGCATGATGCCGAGCGCGCCGAAGAACTGCGGTACGGCGATGTTGATGATGCGCATCCGGTACGCGTCGGCGGTGTCGCCGATGACGCCGGAGAGTGCCCCCATGGAGACGAGCGCGCCGTACGCGGGCCGATCCAGTGCGAAGCCGACGGCGAGCGGGGTGGCCAGGGAGACGGAGGCGCGCACGACCGCCGCCCAGGCGATGGGCGTGGACGACTGCGGGCGCAGCCCGCTCAGCAGCCAAGGGGGTGGCGTCACGCGTCGTCGTCCGGTTGCGGCCTCCGTATCGGTCAACGCGTCCCCTTGAATCGTGCGGGTCCCGGCACTGGTCGAGCCGTACTTCAACGGTACGCAGCCGTGTCGGCCAGTGCTGCGACGGGGCGAACGCTCCCTGCCGCAGCACTGGTCCTGGCCCGGGCCTGCCCCAGGCTCAGAGCACGATGACGGTCTTGCCGCGTGCGCCGCCCGTCCGGTTCCGGTCGAGGGCCTGCGGGGCCCTCTCCAGGGGGAGTTCGATGTCGACGGGCACCCGCAGCACACCTTCGGCGGCGCCCGCGGCCAGCACGTCCAGCAGGACCGGGGTGGGTTCGAGCCGGAAGTCGATGCCGGTCACGTTCGCGGGCAGGGCGGCACCGGCGGCGACGCCCCGGGTGGTGAGCGCGATGCCGCCGGGGCGGACCAGGGCGGCATGGGCGGCGAAGGATTCCGGGGTGGTGGAGGCCAGGTCGACCAGTGCGTCGACGCCGTCCGGACAGCTCTCCCGTACCGCCGCTTCGAGGGGGCGGCCGGTGACGTCGATCGTGACGGCGGCGCCCAGTTCCGTCATCCGCTTGTGCTCGTCGCCGCGCACGGCGGTGATCACGCGTACGTCGCGGGCCGAGGCAAGCTGGGTCAGATAGCTGCCGACGCCGCCCGCCGCACCGATGACCAGCAGGTTCTCGTGGCCGCGGAAGGCCGCGGTCTCCAGGATCTGGGCGGCAGCCATCCCGGCGGAGGGCAGCGCGGCCGCGGCCCGGAGGGGGAGGCCGGGCGGGACGACGCTGATGGCGGAGTCCTGCGGCACGGACACGTAGTCGCAGTACGTGCCGCCCCCGGCCGCGTTCGGCCGGGCGACCCGGCCGAAGACGTGGTCGCCGACCCGGAATCGGTTCTCGCCGCTGCCGATCATGTCCACCCGGCCCGCGAAGTCCACGCCGATGACCATCGGGAACACGCGCGGTGCCGGTCCGTCGTCCGGGGAGCCCTGTGCGGCCTGCCAGTCGGACGGGTTGAGTGCGGCGTACTCGACCCTGACCCGTACCTCTCCGGCCTCCGGCTCGGGCTTGGGTATCTCCACCAGTGCGGGGTCGGCCCGGAACGCGCCGACGGCTATGGCTCGCATGCGGAAGACCTCTCAGTCGCCCCCGATCCGGCAGTCACGAAATCCACTCTTCCCCGGCCCGCCCGCTGCCGCACGTCGAGCCCGGAGATCCCTTGTCCTGCGGCGCCGTACCGGGTCATCCGGTGCCCGGCGCGGACCGTCCCCGGGCCGCCCGCAGCCGTACCAGCCCCGCGCACACCGCCACCGCCAGCCCCGCCGCGAACACGATCCACACCGTCGTGCGCAGCGAGGCCGTCAGCGCGTCGTACACCGCCGCCACCCCCGCCGTCTCACTGTCCGGCACCTCGGACAGCGCCCGGCCGCGGGCGTACGCGACCACCGCGCGCAGCACGAGCGCTCCGAGTGCGAAGCCGAGCCCGGCCACGGCGGTGGCCCGGAGCGCGGCGAGCCCGGAACGCCTGTGCCCCGGACCGCCGCCCAGCGCCCAGGCCACGACCACGGCCCCGGCGGCGACCACGAGCGTGCCCACCGCCGGCCAGAGGCTGCCGGTCCGCAGCAGTCGGAAGGTCTGGCGCAGCTGGTCGGCGCGGTCGGCGGAGATGAGCGTGATGTCGGTGTGCTGGACCGGGATCCGGTCGGCGAACGGCACCCCGTTCTCCTCCAGATTCTGTTTGACCCGCTCGGTCATGGGCGCCAGGTCGATGGTCACGGCCTCGCCGGTGTTGCCGTTCAGGGCGGCGGTGACGGCCTTGTGGGCGGTGCGGTTGGCGGCGTTCCATGCTTCCTGGAAGGCGTCGGTGGTGGTGAAGGACAGCACCGCCTGGTGCAGGAAGTCCCGGACGGTGTCCTGGAGCGGCCCGGCGTCGATCTGCTTCATCGCCCCGTCGGTGATGAGGTCGGCGACGGTGCTCTGCACATCGGGGTCGGAGGCCAGCGGGGCCACCGCTTCGACGTAACGGTCCGTGTTGTCGATCTCCAGATCCACCCAGGCGGACAGGGCACCGACGGGGACGAGGACGGCGAGCAGCACCAGCAGTACCGCCGTCAGACCCGCCGAGAGATACGTCCGCACCCTCCCAGGGAATCCCGTGGACGGGCGCCGCGCCCCGGGCCGTACGCCATCCGAGTTGCCGGGTGGTGCGGCCGGGTGTGCCCTGGAAGGAAAGGAGACACGGAAGGAGAACTCCGCCATGTCCACACACGCAGCAACGCCGGCTCGCGGACGGTCCGGGCCGAGGGCACAGGCACGCGGGCACAGCGCGCTCTCCTGGGCGATACCCGTCACGCTGGGTGCGGCGTACGGCCTCTACGCCTCGTTCATCCTCCGGAACAACGGCGCGACCGGCTACCGGCAGTTCTGGTACGGCCTGATCACGGCGGTGGTGCTCGCCGCCCTGTGCTACGGACTGGGCCGGATCCAGCACACCATGCTGCCTCTGGTGCGGGCGGTGGCCTACGGCGCGCTGACATCGGCGGCGTTCGGCCTGCTGGTCGGGCTGACCGATTCGAGCGTGCTGCGGTCCTCGGCGCTCGGACTGTCGGTCGGCCTCGGCATGTTCATCACCACCTTCTACATCTTCTACACGCACGAAAAGACGTGAGCCGCGCGCCGGTGCGACGCGAGAGGGCGGGCCCGCACACGATCGGTGCGGGCCCGCCCTCATGTCCGCGGCCGGCCCGTCGGCCGGTCCGTCGTCAGCCGCGTACGACCGTCACCGGGCACGGTGCGTGCTGGGTGACATGGAGGCTGACCGAGCCGAGCAGGGTTGCCTTGAAGCCGCTGTAGCCCCGTGCTCCCACGACGAGCAGGCTGGCTCCCTCGGCGCGGTCCAGCAGGGACTGGGCAGGGTTGCCGATCACCACGACCTTGCTGACCGCCGCCGCGCCCTCGGCGCCCAGGGCCTCCTCCAGCGTCTCGTTGAGGGCCACGGTCGCCAGGGCCTGCGGGTCGAAGTCCTCCGGCATGCCGGGCATCATCGACGCCCAGCTCGTCGCGGGGTACTCCCAGCTGTTGACGGCCTCCACCGTGTCACCGGTCAGCTCCGCCTGGCGTACGGCCCAGTGCAGCGCCTTGACCGACGACTCGGAGCCGTCAACGCCCACCACGATCCTGCCCATCACTGCCTCCAGCTCGGTTCGGCTCAGTGCGCGGATGCGTCGCGCGAGACGGACTCGCACGACGCATCATTCGGTCCAACTCTAATCAAACCGGGACAAGGTTTCCGTCGGGGGGTCCTCAGTCCAGGCGGAGGTCGGCGAGCTGCTGCTCGAACGGCACGACCTCGTCGTCGAGCCCGAGCGTCCTCGGCGCCCCGGACGCGGCCCGGCCGCCCGTGATCATGGCCGCGAGCTCGCCGCCCGCCCGCCGGATGCGGGACGGCAGACCGTCGGTGTACTCGTCACCGGACGACCCCCAGTCCTCCGATGCCGCGTACACGGACGTCGGTACGACGGTGGCCCGGAGGTAGGCGAAGAGCGGACGCATCGCGTGCTCCAGGACCAGCGAGTGGCGGGCGGTGCCGCCGGTCGCCGCGATGACGACCGGCTTGCCGGTCAGCGCCGTGTTGTCGACCAGGTCGAAGAACGACTTGAACAGCCCGCTGTACGAGGCGGTGAACACGGGCGAGACGGCGATCAGTCCGTCCGCCTCCGCCACCTCCTTGATCGCCGCGTCCAGGGCGGCCGGCGGGAATCCGGTGACCAGGTGGTTGGCGATGTCGACGGCCAGGTCACGCAGTTCGATCACCTGGACCTCGACCGTGCGGTCCTGCTCGGCCAGCAGCCGCTCACGGGCGGCACCGGCCAGCCGCTCGGCCAGCAGCCGGGTCGAGGACGGGCTGCTCAGCCCCGCCGACACGGCGACGATGCGCAGGGGTTCGGTGGCGAATACGCCGGACGTGCTGGACACGATGGTCAGACCTCCTTCGTGGCGGCAGGGGCGGTGCGGGCGGCGACGGCCGGGTGGACGGGCGCGGAGGCCGGGACCCCGGCCGGGCGCAGCGCGGCGAACTCCTTGCGCAGCACCGGGACGACCTCCTCGCCGAGGATGTCGAGCTGCTCCAGGACCGTCTTCAGCGGGAGCCCCGCGTGGTCCATCAGGAACAGCTGGCGCTGGTAGTCGCCGACGGCGTCCCGGAACGACAGGGTCCGCTCGATGACCTCCTGAGGCGAGCCGACGGTCAGCGGGGTCTGCCGGGTGAAGTCCTCCATCGAGGGCCCGTGTCCGTAGACCGGCGCGTTGTCGAAGTACGGGCGGAACTCCCGTACCGCGTCCTGCGAGTTCTTCCGCATGAACACCTGGCCGCCGAGGCCGACGATGGCCTGCTCGGCGGTGCCGTGCCCGTAGTGCGCGTACCGCTGCCGGTACAGGTTCACCATCTTCCTGGTGTGCTCGATGGGCCAGAAGATGTTGTTGTGGAAGAAGCCGTCGCCGTAGTACGCGGCCTGCTCGGCGATCTCCGGAGAGCGGATCGAGCCGTGCCAGACGAACGGCGGGACGCCGTCCAGCGGGCGCGGGGTCGCGGTGAAAGACTGCAGCGGCGTACGGAACTTGCCCTCCCAGTCCACGACGTCCTCGCGCCACAGCTTGTGCAGCAGGGCGTAGTTCTCGATGGCGAGCGGGATGCCCTGACGGATGTCCTTGCCGAACCAGGGGTAGACCGGACCGGTGTTGCCGCGGCCCATCATCAGGTCGACGCGGCCGTCCGCGAGGTGCTGGAGCGTCGCGTAGTCCTCGGCGATCTTCACCGGGTCGTTGGTGGTGATCAGCGTCGTGGACGTGGAGAGGATCAGGTTCTCGGTGCGGGCGGCGATGTAGCCGAGCGTGGTTGTCGGGGAGGACGGGACGAACGGCGGGTTGTGGTGCTCGCCGGTGGCGAAGACGTCCAGGCCGACCTCCTCCGCCTTCTGCGCGATGGCGAGGGTGGCCTTGATCCGCTCGTTCTCGCTCGGCGTCCTGCCGGTCGTGGGGTCGGTGGTGACGTCCCCGACGGTGAAGATCCCGAACTCCATGGCGCCCGCCTCCGTGTGGTTGAACATTGAACTATATGAGCACACCTTACAACGGAGCACCCTCCTGACCTATTCCACGGGGGCCCCGGGCCGGCGCGTACCCGCGATGCCGCGCCTTCTGCGGGAGCTGGGGGCGAACCGGTCGGTTGTGGAGAGGGGTGCCGGTCCCGCGGTCGCAGGCACCGGGCTCCGGGGTCGGGGTCGGGGTGCATCGGCGGGAATGATAGGCGCTGGGTATCATTGCATCATGTTGTACGAGATGTCACGCCTGGATTCGGCGGACCTTCAGGTTCTGGAGCAGATCGACGGCCTGCGCGAACAGCTGCGGCATGCGGTGCAGCAGGCCCCGATGAAGTGGACCCTCGATTTGCGCAAGGCGCTGACGGCCAGCGCCATCGCGGCGTCGAACACGATCGAGGGCTACCGGGTCGATGCCGTGGACGTCGCCGACCTGATGGACGGCGAGCGCGAGGTCGAGGCCAGTGACGAGAACAAGGCGGAAACCCTCGCTTACCAGCAGACCATGACGTACATCCAGTCACTGCACGATGTGACCGATTTCTGCTACAGCAAGGAACTCCTCAACAGCCTGCACTGGATGCTCCAGGGGCATCACCACCCTCGCAGGCTCGCCGGCCAGTGGCGCAGGACCTCGATCCGCATCACCGCGCCGGGCGACGAACTCGCCACCGATTACGAAGGCCCTGACCAGCAACGGGTTCCCGGGCTCATGAGCGAGCTGGTGGACTGGCTCAACGAAGGCGACCTGGACAGCCATGTCCTGCTCCGTGCCGCCATGGCCCACCTGAACCTGGTGAAGATCCATCCCTGGTCCGACGGCAACGGTCGCATGTCCCGTTCGCTGCAGACCCTTCTCATCGCACGCGGCGGCGTTCTTGCCCCCGAGTTCTCCTCGATCGAGGAATGGCTGGGCATGCCGGGCAACACCTGGGAGTCCTACAAGGTGCTGCGAGAAGTCGGAGGACCGGTCTGGTCGCCGGAGCGCGACACCTTGCCCTGGATCAAGTTCAACCTGCTCGCCTACCACCAGCAGACGCAGCGGGTGCAACGCCGTGTCGACCGTTCCAACGACTGCTGGATGCAACTGATGGAGGAGACGGGTACACACGGCGTCACGGAGCGGCAGGTCACCGCACTGCACGAGGTGGCAATGGTCGGCCGGGTGCGACGCAGCCGCTACGAGAAGGCCGAAGCGATCAACACGCAGCAGGCCACGCGGGATCTGCAGGCGCTCACCAAGGCGCAGTTGCTGACGGCCGTGGGCCGGACGAAGGGCCGCCACTACGTCGCCGGGCCGCGGTTTCCGGAGCGGGTGCTGGCCACCGCGCGTCGGCAACACACCATCAGCAACCCGTATGCCACATGATCGCGCGGGGCTGCAGATCCTAGGGCGTGTCCGGCGGATCATGGCCGGGGTCGCGGCGTCTGGTGCGGCGCCTCGCGGCGTTGCCGAAACGTCCGAATAGCTCCGCTTTCAAGACGCTCCGGTGCCTTGCGATGCACCGCACCGGACGCCGCGCCCTGTCCGACCCTGATCCGCCGGACACGCCCTAGTCCCAGGTCTCGCCCGTGGACGGGTCCAAGCCCGCGTCCCAACGTCTTTTCTGCTCACGCCAGTTGATGAATGAATGCTCTCCCGGGAGGACGATGCTGATCGTCTCCTCCTGGAACTCTTCGTCGGTGAGCAGCCTGCGGAGGAACTCCGCCATCCCGAAGGAGTGGACCTGGAAGGCGGGATTCGTGTGCCGCCCGTACACCAGCACGGGCCAGCGGTCGGGGTCGTCGCCCGTGGTCAGCCAGCAGTAGATGTCCGCACCGGAGGTGACGCCCCAGGCCAGGATGGAGCCGGGGTCCACGTCGAGGGCGGCTCTGCCGCCGAGCATCTCCCAGGTGCCCCGGGCGTTCTCGGTCTCGTTCCGCAGACCGGACCCGTCCGAAAAGGCATCGGTCCGTGGGACCGGAAGCAGAATTCCGACTTCCTCGCTGAGCTGCCCCGCCCCGTACGTCTCCATGAAGGCGACGTAGTCGGCCGGGAACCGGGTTCCCCAGATCTGCTCGACCGCGCTCCAATCGATCCGCTCGTCCACGCCGTGCCGCGTCGGCACGATCTGTGCGAGCGCCGCTGTATGGGGGTTTGTGCCCGTTGTCATTCTTCCGCCTCGGTGCATCGGACCGCTACGTGTCGTGCCTCGGGCGCACCATCTCATTGATCCGCACCGGCGCGTACGGAGACGTGCGCCCCGGCCGGTTCGGCCATCACCTCGCCCACCGGCCGGGAAAACGCTGTCCGGCCGTCGGATCGCCGTACAGCCGGCCTTCATGTCCGTCATGCGGGCCGGGTCGGGTCGTGGATCGGACGCGCCGCCCAAGGTGCGCGAGCCGGAGCCCGGAGCGTGTGGCGGGCGGGGGCTGGTACTGGTGGATGCGCTGGCGGACCGGTGGGGGTATGGGGCACGGCGCGGGCCCGGAAAGGTCGTGTGGGCGGAGTTCGGTTCCGTTAAGCTCGCTCCATGACCTCCGTACCGTGCCGAAACTGGTGGCGCTCCTTCTAGGAGCGGCCGCTTCCCCTCTGCACGGAATCAGGGCCGTTCGATATGGACGGTCCTTTTCGTTGCCCTCGTACGGGTACGGATGCCGGTGATCACGGCGGGCCGTCCTCCACGCAACCAGCACTCGCGAGGAGAGAAACCCCATGAGCAGCACCGTCACCACCGCATCGACCGAGCAGCGCGCCGCCGAGCTGGAGGCGCGGATCCGGCAGGCCCCGGAGAAGTTCCGGGTGATGACCGGGGACCGGCCCACCGGGCCCCTGCACCTCGGGCACTACTTCGGCACCCTCCACAACCGCGTCCGGCTCCAGGAGCTCGGGGTGGACGTATTCGTGATCATCGCCGACTACCAGGTGCTCACCGACCGGGACGTCGCCGACCGGCTCGGCGAGTACATGGAGGGGATGCTGCTGGACTATCTGGCCGCCGGGATCGACCCGGAACGCTCGACGGTCTTCAACCACAGCGCCGTACCCGCGCTCAATCAGCTGATGCTGCCGTTCCTGAGCCTGGTCTCCGTCGCCGAGCTGAACCGCAACCCCACCGTCAAGGACGAGATCGCACACTCCCGGCAGTCGGCCGTCAGCGGGCTGATGTTCACGTACCCCGTGCACCAGGCCGCCGACATCCTGTTCTGCAAGGGGAACCTGGTGCCGGTCGGGCAGGACCAGCTGCCGCACCTCGAAGTGACGCGGACCGTCGCCCGGCGTTTCAACGAGCGGTACGGGGCGGTCTTCCCGGAACCGGACGCACTGCTCTCCGACGCGCCGCTCCTCCTCGGCACCGACGGCACCAAGATGAGCAAGAGCCGGGGCAACTCCATCGCGTTGGGAGCCGACGCGGACGAGACCGCCCGGCTGGTCAAGGGCGCGAAGACGGATGCCGAGCGGTACATCACGTACGACCCCGAGAACCGGCCCGGGGTGTCCTCGCTGGTGCTGCTGGCGGCGCTCTGTCTGGACCGGGAGCCGCACGCCGTGGCGGAAGAGATCGGCGGGGGTGGCGCGGCCGCCCTCAAACGGACCGTGACCGAGGCCGTCAACAGCCGGATGGCGCCGATCCGGGCCCGGCGGGCGGAGTACGCGCGTGACATGGGGTACGTACGCTCGGTGCTCCGGGCCGGCAACGCGCGCGCCAACGAGATCGCGGCGGCGACGCTGGAGCAGGTGCAGGGGGCGATGGGCGGCGTGCTTTAGCGACGGGCGGTCAGGCGCCGGTCTCCGGCCAGGCGCCCCGGGCCGCCACATCCAGGATCAGCGCCGCGATGTTCCAGGCGTCGTCCGCGCCGCTGTGGTGGCGGCCCTCCAGGGGCAGGCCCGCGATCTTCAGGGCCTGGGCCATGCCGGGCCGCTTGCGCAGGCCGTAGCTTTCGGTGAAGGGGAGCTTGGCGTTGGTGTGGCGGTGGCCGAACGGGTATCGGGTACCGGTGGCCCGGCACTGGCGGGTGAACTGGTTGCGGTCGTAGTCGCCCCAGCTGGCCCACGGGCGTGCCCCGGCCCGGTGCTCGGCAGCCAGTAGTCGGCAGGCGTCGGCGAAGGGGAGGCCCGTGCCCACCTCCGCCTGGGTCAGGCCGGTCAGCTCCGTGCAGAACGCGCTGACGGTGGACCGGGCCGGGCGGACCAGGATCCGGTGGCGCGCCATCCTCTCCGCCGACCGCAGGTCGACGACCGTCAGTCCGATCTCGATGATCTCGCTGACCGCCCCCGGCGGCGGCTGTCCGTCCCAGCAGGTCGCCTCGATGTCGATGACGTTCAGGAGTTCCGGTTCCGTTCCTCTTTCCATGGGGTGAGGGTAAGGACCGGGGATGCGGGCCGGCACCGGGATTTCGCGGGCCACACGGCCACCCGTGGTTCGGCGACAAGGCAACGAGCCTCTTCTGCCGGGCAGTTCGGCCAGGTCCGGGCGGGTTGTGACGATCACCACGCGGTCCTCGGGGCGCGGCACGGAATCGCCAGCGAGCTTGTGTGTCCGGTGGGCTTCGGCGGGCGGATATCACGCAGGCACCAGGCAACCTTCCGAGCATGCGCTCCCTCTCCCGTTCCGACGAGATCACCGGGTGAACGGCTGTACCGGTTCGGGTGGTTGTGGCCTCACCCAGCTGAAAATGAGGAAAAGCATGAGAGTGAGAACTGGCGTGACCGGGCTGGTGGCCGCTGCCTGCGCGGGCGTCCTCCTGGCACCGTCCCCGGCCGGCGCGGCCCAGGCCCCCGGAGCCTCTGGGGCCAAGGCCGGTTCCTACTGCGTCGTCAAGGTCAGTGCAGGGAAGACCACCTGCTATGACACCTTCCGCGAATACATAGACGCGATGACCGGCGGCCGGATCACCGACGCCCCGGCCCCGGAGAAGGCTGCCACGGACAAGAAGTTCCAGGCCCGGCTGAACACGCTTGCCACCGGCCCCGGCACGATGGGCGAAGTGACTGGCGCCCAGCTTTACGAGAACGGCCACTTCGGCGGCCGTGCCATCGGATTCGCGCTCGGCGAGCCGTGCAAGAACGACGGCAAGTGGGATGCCGAGATCAGCGACCTCGACGACCTGAACTTCGACGACATCACCAGTTCCGTGCAGACGTGGAACAACTGTTATATCGAGCTGTATGCGAGCGCCAATTTCAAGGGGATACACAACACCTATGACCAAGCGGACTATGTCGGCGAAGCGATGAACGACCAGGCCACCTCCTACAGGCTGAAGGCCCGGGGGGAAGCCATCAACTGAAGTTGTTCCGCGAGGTCCGAGAGCCGCGCAGCGCACTGCGGCACCGGATCCGGCGGATGGCCCGCTTCGTGTACGAGGGCGGAGCGGGCCGCTGCCGCATTGGCCGACTGGTCTTCGCGCTCGTTGACGGGGTAGTGCCGGGCGTGCCGGGCCCCTGGGTCAGGCAGTGTGGACCGGGCGGGCCGGCCGGAGGTGCGGACCCGGTCGGGAGACGTGGGCGGGCACCCGGGTTCCACGGGCCTGCCCGGCCGGGGTCCGCCCGATCGAGCCGTGGCTGTCGGCGGTGGGCGCAACCGGGCCTCCGGCCGCGCCCACCTGCGTTCGGGCGGGATGTCCGCGCGGTGAGGTCAGCGGCGGGGGTGGAAGACGAACTGCCGCCCCTGCCCCTTGCCTTCCGCGAGCTTCAGCGAGAACCCTCCGGTGTCCGGCAGCAACAGGGACGGGATCTCGGTGCCCTGGGGCAGCGGATTGACCTGCCCGGTGTCGAGTGCGACGGTGACCGGCCTTTCGGATTCCCCGTCCGGCCGGGAGTAACCGTATGCGGTGCCGTCGGCTATGGACGTCAGACGGACGTAATCCGCGTCGCCGCCCTCGTAGAAGCAGTACGCCTTGCCCTGTTCGAGGTCGAAAGCAACGCTGTCCGAAACGGCGTAGCGACCGTCGGGCGACAGGGTGGGCTTGCGGGATTCGCCGTCCGAATCCGATGCGCACAGCGTGGATGCCACCAGTTTCCCGGACTTCAGGTCGTGCATGGCCGTCACCGATTGGTTTCCGTACCCGTTCTCGGGGAACCAGGTGGACAGGACGTGCTCGCCGAGGACTTCCATCATTCGGCCGCTTTCGTACTTACTGTTATGTATTTTGCTGCCCGGGGGAACGGCGTCGCCGGAGTGCCAGGCGCCGGGGACACCGAAGCCACCGTAGACCGGGAGTTGCACGACCGGACCGTCCGGGGAGAGTGCTTCCACCGGGCCCGTGCAGGGCTGGAGGCTGTCCTCACCGCAAGGAAGTTCCAACTCTTCGTACTTCGTGACGCGGCCCTTCGACAAGTCGATCGCCGTAGTGCGGTCGTCGTTTGGTCTGCTGTCCTCCCAGAGGACCAGGAGCCCATTCCCGCCGTCGACGACCCTCGGCTTGCCATGGGAAGGCATCGGTATCGAGAAGGTGCGGGCCGGAGAGATCTCCTTCCCGGAGGAGTCCGCCGGGTAGAGGAGGAGGGAGAACGTGTCATCTTCCGTGAAGGAGGGCGCCCACGCCCAGACGGCGATGTACTCGCGGTCGTCCTGGTTCACGACGAGGAGCTGCGGGAGGTGCGACGAGTCCGGGGCCACGTTCTTGCCCGGGGCCGGAGGCTGCCACGGCTGACTGCTCCAGCGCAGCGCGCCGGTGGCGGCCTCACGGGCCTCGACGACGTATTTCTCGCCCTTCTTCTGGAGGAAGGCGACGACGCCCGCCTCGGGTGCGGCCCCCACCGGCAGTTCCGTTTCGTTGCCGTCCGGCCAACTGACGTTCTGCTGCCAGCCCTTGGACGTGTCGAACCCCTTCGGTGCCTTTACCGCCGGTTTCGGGGACTTCTTGGCGCTCGGCGCGGAGCCGTTGCCCGCGCTTTCACCGCCGCCTCCACCGCAGGCTGCCAGCATCCCGGCCGCCATCACCGCGACGACGGCCTTCTTCACAGATTTCATCTGCGCCCCTCTGGTAGGGAGGTGCCCATGATCTGGCCCCCCACAAGATCACCAAAGGTCCTTATAGCACGCCCCTGCGCAGCGCCATGTCGAGGGACTGGGGGTGGTGGCGCTGCCGCATCGCCGGCGCTCCGCGCACCACCGCGGCCGTGTGTCACCTCGGTGCCATGATCCGTCGCCTGCGCAGCAGTTCGGCCAGGCCCCGGCGGGTCGCGGCGATCACCACACGGTCCTCCGGGCGCAGCACGTATCCCGGGTCCAAGTCCCAGACCAGACCCGACGGGCGGTCCGGGGTGGCCGAGTCGGGGAAGGCCAGATCCGGGCGGCGGTCGCCGGGCGGGGTGGCGTCCAGGGCGAGGACCCGCCAGGCGCCCGCCCGGAACGCCTGCTCCACCGTGCGGCCTTCCAACTGCGGATGGCCCGCCACCTCGACCGCCGCGAAGAGCATCACCTTCCGTTCGACCGGGATCGCGCCCAGGATCTGCCGGCCCATCATGGCGACCGCGAAGGCGGGGGCGGCCAGATGGGAGACGGAACGGGAGCGGGTCACGGCGTTCGGGTGGGCGGAGCGCAGGGTGCGGTAGACGGCGGTGGCGAACTCGTCGTCGAACAGGCGCAGCGCCACCCGCAGGTCCGGCTTGACCGAGCGGGCGTAGAGGGCCGCCTCCAAGTTGGTGGTGTCGATGCTGGTCAGGGCGAGGAGGGCACGGGAGCGCTGGATCTTCGCCGCCTCCAGGACGCCCTCCTGCGTGACATCGCCGAGGACCACCGGTACGTGCAGTCGGCGGGCCACCGGGATGCCGCGCGCGTCCGGGTCGTTCTCCACGCACACCACCGGTATGCCGAGTTCGCGCAGCCGGACCAGGACCCGCGTACCGATCTTGCCGAGGCCGAGCAGCACCACATGACCGGACAGGCCGCGGGGCGGGCGGCGCAGCGAGGACGCGGTGCGCAGCGAGCCGAAGGCCTCCAGGACGCCTGCGACGAGGAGCGGAAGGAGCAGCAACCCGGCTACACCGGAGAGGAGTTGGATGATCTGGCGGGCCGTCGGTTCGCCGGTCGCCGGGTCACCCATCGCGAGCAGGTCGAGCAGGGTGAGATACGCGGCGCGCAGCGGATCGACGCCGGTGGTGAGCGTGGAGGCGACGGCGAGGGCCACGACGGCCAGGCCGACGCCCAGCGCCGACCAGCGCAGCCGCCGCGAGAAGACCTGGCCGAGCGGTGCGCCCCGGCCGCCCATCCGGGGCGGCGGGCCGGACGGGCCGGCCTGGCTGACCGCTTCCAGGACGATCGTGCCGCGCCCCGTCGCCGCCGCCACCTGCCGCTCGTCGGGCAGCAGCCGGGGGCCCTCGTCGCCGCTGCTGTCGGAGCCCTCGGTGCCCGCCGGGTCATGGGTGGTGGAGGAGAGCAGCGCGAGGGTGCACAGGCCGGGGTCGGCGATCTGACCGCCCCCGGGCGGGGTGCGTTCGGCGGCGCGCAGCAGCAGGCCCTCCGCCTGGATGACCTTGCTGGAGCCGGTGAGGGCGGTCGCCGCGAGGGCGGGAGCCGCGGTGTCGGCGTCGGAGAGCACGGTGGTGGAGGCGTCCAGCGCGGCCCGGTCCAGGCCGGGGGTGGCGACCGCGGCGGCCTGGTCGAGCAAGGTTTCCAGGTGCTGGCCCAGCTTGCGGTTGTAGAGCCGGATGACCAGCCGGAGGCGGGGGTTGATGCGGCGGGCGGTCAGTGCGGCGCGGATGTTGCTCTCGTCGTCCTCGTAGACCAGCGCCAGCGCCGCGGCCGACTCGACGCCCGCCTCCTCGAAGGCGTCGTCGGACGGCTCCGACGCCTCCATGATGCGGACCGCCTCGACGCCGGCGTTGGTGTCGTCGCCGAGCGCGTCGGCGCCGCCCCCGCCGCCTCCGCCGTTGCGGTTCATCGCCGAGGACATGCGTCCGAACAGTGCCGCCGCCAGACCGCGCCCGGTCAGCGGGAGTTCGGGGCGGCGGGCGTCACGGCCGGGCGGCAGTACGAGAGTTACCCGCTCCCCGTACACATAGCGCAGTTCGACGGCGAGCCGCCGGGCCAGTGCGTCGTCGCCGCAGACGACCATGTGGCCGCTGAACGGGGAACGTTGGGGCTGCTGGGGAAGTGAGGGCACGTGACCCAGCATGCCTTGTTCCTCTTCTCCGTGAGCGTGCGGTTCTTCTGCGAGTGTGCGGTCAGCGATCTTCTGCCGGTTCGGCGGCCGGCAGCTCGGGGAGCGGGGGTGCCGCGTGCCGGGCCTTCGGGTTGGTGAGCGGATGGCGCGGGTCCGCGACCTGTACGATCGCCGACTCCACCGCCGCGATCCGGTCCGCGAGCAGCCCCAGCGCGGCGACGGCCCGGGTCATGGGGTCGCCGTCCGGGCCGCCGAGAGCCTGCGTGCGGACGTAGGAGGCGGTGATCGCGGACCAGCGCGCGGACTGCTCGGGGGTGAGCCGGCCGCGCAGCGCGGCGAGCTTCAGCAGGTTCGACTCCGCGCCGGACGTCAGCGTCTGGGCCTCGCCCGCGTAGTGGTCGTCGACGACGGCGGACAGCTCCGTGTCGTTCATCACCGGCACGATCCGTTCGGCGATCTTGTTCATGTTGCGGTACGAGCCCTGGAGCCGGAACGGCGGCTCGGTGCGCGTCGCGTCCGTCTGCGCCGCCGAGGCGATGTACGCGGCGTTCACGGCGAGCACCGTGTCCCGGGCGGTCAGCAGATGGCGCAGGACCGCGACGATCCGGTCCACCTCGGCGGGTGTGTACGGGTGCTCCAGCCGGTCCGCGCCGGACGCCGGGGCATCGGCGGAGGCGAGCCGTACGAAGCGGACGAGGTCCTCGCGGGAGCGGCCGGCGAGCGGGGCCAGCACCGGGTTGGCGGTCAGCGCGTTCTCGACGAAGCTCAGCGCGAAGACGTCCTCGCGGCCGCTCAGCACCTCGCCGAGGTTCCAGACGTCGGCCCGGTTGGCGAGCATGTCGGGGATCCGGAACCGCTCGCCCGACTCCGTGTACGGATTGCCCGCCATGCACACCGCGAACCGCTTGCCCCGCAGGTCGTGGCTGAGCGGCTCGCCGTTGCGCACGCCCTCGATGCGGCGGGTGGCGTCGCAGAGCGGGATGAACTTCTGGAGCAGTTCGGGCGATGTGTGCTGGATGTCGTCGAGGTAGAGGAGGGTGTTGTTGCCGGACTCCAGGGCGAAGTTGATCTTCTCGATCTCCTGGCGGGCGGTCGCGGTGCGGGCCTGGGCCGGGTCGAGCGAGGTCACGTCGTGGCCGAGGTTCGGTCCGCTGACCTTGACCAGGACCATGCCGAGCCGGTCGGCGACGTATTCCATCAGTGTCGTCTTGCCGTAGCCGGGCGGCGACACGAGCAGCAGCAGGCCCTGCGAGTCGGTGCGCCGGCCGGCGTCGGCGGTGCCGATCTGCTTGGCGAGGCTGTCGCCGATCAGCGGCAGGTACACCTCGTCCAGCAGCCGGTTGCGGACGAACGCCGACATGACGCGCGGCCGGTGGTCGTCCAGCCGCAGCCGGGCCCGCTCGGCGTTCACCAGGGCCGTCCGCCGACGCTGGTAGGCGCGGAAGCCGGGGACGGCCACGACGTGGAACTCGGCGGTACGGGCGAGGAGTTCGTCGAGCCGGACGGTCAGCACGCCCCGGTCGATGCGTGGATGCGTGCCGAGCAGTCCGTCCACCCGCGCGGTCAGCGGGGCCTCGCAGTCGTACCGGTCGAGCACGGGCTCCGGGCACAGCTCCACGGCGACCGCCTCCGCGAGATCCCCCGCGTCGATCGCGGTGCCGCTCGCGGCGGCGTACGAGGCGAGCCAGCCCTCGACGAGCTGGCGGCGGGCCGGCAGGCCGTCGCCGAGTGCGGCGAGATCCTCGTCGTACGCCGAAGTGCCCGTCGCGCGGCGGAACTTGTCCAGGAAGGTGCGGGCGGCGGCGCTGGTGACGAAGCCGGCCGGGCCGCTCGTCAGCTCCTCGAAGAGATACTCGGCGACGGCGGACGGCGCCTCGCCCGGGATGACGGCCGCCCACTCCTCCTGGAGGGCCTCGACGGCCGGGGCGAGGCCGAAGGTCTCCCGGGCGCGGGCCAGCGAGAGAGCCCGCCGGGTCCATGAGGTGCGGCGGGCCTCGTCCGTGCCGTATGCCCAGAAGAGCTGGGCCGCCGCCCGCACCGCGGGCGGAAAGCGCAGCAGCCCGGCCCCGGAGTGCAGCCGCAGCAGGGCGGCGAGGATCGCGGCGGCGTCCTCGTCGTGGACGCCGCGCTGATAGCCCTCGTCGTACGCGGCGGCGGCCGACTCCCGGACCAGAGCGTCGAGTTCGGCCGGATCCAGGGCGGCGAGGGTGTCCGCGCCCCGCTCGTCGAGGAGCCGGGCGGCCAGGTGCTCGCCGCGGTAGACCCGCGGGGACTCGGAGGGGAGGGTCTGCTCCCAGTACGGGCGGGTCGCCTCGAACTCCGGGTCGGTGACCGGGGCGCGGTAGTCCGTGCCGGTGAGGGCGAACGCCAACCGGTCCCCGTGCGGGACGAGCGTCAGATCGAAGGGCTGGGTGTTCACCGCGAACCGGTGCCGGCCCAGCCGGATCGTGGCACCGCCGTCCGCGTACAGCTCACTGCGGTCGCGCAGCGCCCGCCCGGCCTCCTGGCGGGCGGCGAGCAACTGCCCGTCGAGCTCCTCGGCACGCACCGGATCGCCGAGTCCGCGCAGCTCCTCGGCGGTGTGGCGGATCTTGGCGACCATCGGGTCGGAGGAGAAGTAGGTGTGGACGGCGTCCAGGTCGGGCAGGGCGGACAGCCGCCGGGAGACGGTCTCCAGGACCCGGGCCGCCGAATCCGCCAGCCGCTCGGCGCGCCGGGCACGGGCGTCCTGCAGGGTCTGCTTGCGGGCCGAGAACGCCTCGTACACCTCCGTACGGCGCTCGGCCAGCTCGGCCAGGAAGTCGTCGAACTCCGCGAACCGCGACTCAAGGTTCTCCAACTGGAGCAGCAGGCGGGCCAGTTGCTCGTCACAGGCGTCCGGCGTGTCCGAGGCGGCGATCGCCCCCGTGACGGCCTGCCCGAGCAGGGCGAACTCGGCGGCGAACTCCGCTCGGCCCTCGTGGTCGAGGAGTTCGCGGCGGCGGGCTTCGAGCGTGGCGCGGGCTCGGTTGACTCCGCCGAGGACCTCGGCGATCCGCTCCAGGATCGACGTGCGGACCGTGGTGTCCCCGATGTCGAGGCCGGTGACGACGTCCGTGACGGTGCTCAGGCCCTCCGTCATCCCGTTCAGCCGCTCGCCGAGCGCCGCCGCGTCCGCGACGGTGGCGATGGATGACGCCTCGGCGGTGAGCCGTGCGATGTCCTCGTGGTAGCCGGTGAAGGCGTCGTCCCGGCCGAGGAAGGCGACGGCGCGCTGCGCGGCCGATTCGAGGTCGGCGGCCGTGGCGGCGGAGAGTTCGGCGATCCGCTCGGTGTCCGCGTACCGCATCTCCGCGAGCGTCGCCAAGTGGCCGTGAGCGCGGCGGAGTTCGGTGAGCCGTTCCACCCAGGCGGCGGCCGAGCGCGGGGCCTCGCCGCGGATGCGGCGGACCGTCGTGGTGATCCGTTCGGCCGCTCGGTCGAGCGCTTCGGCGGCCTGCCGGGTCAGCTCCCGTACCGTCTCGAATTCGGTCAGCACCTGCTGGGCGGTGGCCTTCAGCTCCGCCAACGGGTCTGCGAGCGCGCCGAGATCGGCGTCGGTGAGCCAGTGGTAGCGGTCAAAGGCGCGGGTGCAGTCCGTGACCAGCTGCGCGTACACGGCGGCGGTCGGGGTGGTCTCGGCGGCACTGTGCGCCAGCGCCAGGCAGTCGGAGATCCCGCGCACCAGATCGGCGTTGCCGACCCGGGCCAGCGGACCCGTCCCGGCGGGGCGTGAGGCCGCGTAGGTGTCGGAGACGTACGGGGTGTGCCAGCGCTGCACGGGGTGGACGCGGGCCGGTTCGTCGCCGGTGGCGGTGGTGCGCAGCAGGACGAGCGTGCCGTCGTCGAGCAGGGCGTGGCCGCGGCCCTGGAGCGGGGTGGCTACCTCCTGCCGGATCAGGTTGTAGGGCAGCAGCAGTTCACGGCCGTCGTCGGGGGAGCGGAAGACGTACAGGACGTCCTCGCCGTTCGGGGAGCGGACGGCGCCCTCGAAGACCGGGTCGGTGAGCGGTTCCGCGATGTCGAAGGTCTTGGCGGTGCCGGTGGTGAGGTAGTAGCCGCCGGGGAAGATGATCCCCTGGTCCTCCGGGAGCCGGTGGCAGGCCGGCCCGATGCCGTCCAGGCGCAGTACGGTGCCGAGCAGCGTGTTGAAGACCAGGTACCGCCAGGACTCCTCGTTGTACGGGCGCACGCGCAGCAGGACCAGCGGCCCGGTCGTGGCGTGCTCGACCTCTGCGTCGGCGAGCGACTGCAGGGGTTCGGCGACCGGCTCCTCGTAGATCCCGTCGGGGGTGTCGGTGTCGTTGACCGTCTTGACGGTGAGGGTGCCGCCGAGCGTGTCGACGAAGAGCGCGGCGGCATCCGGGCTCTCCCCGCCCACCGCGATGTGCGGGTGGCGGCCGAGCACGTGCGACTCGCGTCCGGCGGCGGTCCAGGAGAAGTCGTGCGAGGGCGGGAAGACATGGTCGCGGTCGCCGCGCGCGTCGAGGAACGCGCCCGGCGCACCGTCCGCGGCCGACGCCCAGCGCAGCGCCCGGATGCCGTCCGCGCTCTCGCCGGTACGGAAGACGGCGAGCAGCTTTCCGTCCACCCGGCGCAGCCGCAGCAGCCGGGCGTCGCGGTAGTAGCGGTGCAGGGCCGTGAACTCGCGCACGAAGTCCTCGTCGGCCAGCAGCCCGTCCGCTGCGGGTGAGCCCAACTCCGGCCCGTACAGCGCGAGTACGTCGGAGACCTCGGCCGGGTCCGCCGCCCCCGGACCCCGCTCGAAGCCGAACAGCAGCCGCCCGCCGACGGCCGCCAGATCGCGGGGCACGGCCGCGTGCCCGGTGCGGATCTGCTCGGTGCCGGTGAGCCGGAGCCCGGTCGAGCCGAACTCCTCGGTGCGCCGCGCGTTGAGCTCCTCGGCGCGGCGTGCGAGCTCGGCGGCGCGGTCGCCGAGCCGGCGGCGCAGCACGTCGTACGTACCCGCGTCCACGGGGCCGCCGGTGGGCGCTGCGGTCGTGGTGTCGGTGTCCATACCTACGGCTCTCCCTGCTGGTGCCGCGGCAGGCAACGTTTGCCCGCCAAGGAGCGGCGTTCCGGTGCGTGCTCCCGGCGTGCCGGCCGGAAGCCCTCGTACTGGACGTACTCGGGCTCTCGTCCGGTGCGGCGAGAGTGCGTGCCGGGCGTCGCGACGGGGTGAACGTCGTCTGCCGCGGCACTGGGTGTTACGGGCAGGTGTTGCGGGCGGGGCGGCCGGCTCGGAGCCTGTCGGGTGACCTTCGACCGGAGAACGGACGCGGTCCGGTGCGTGCGTGCCAGGGCGCGTCCGCCCGGTCAGAAGTCACCCGACGGGCTCTCAGTCCTGGGCGAGGGGCGCCGACCCGTTCCGCGATACGGGTACGGCGCAGGCGTCCGCCGTCTCCGGCACCGCGGAGGCGTCCCGCCCGGTCAGTACGGAGACCGGCTGGTCCGCGAGCCCCAGCTCCTTCGCGGCGGCCAGCAGCTGCTGGATCTGTCCCGAGGAGATCCCGGCTCCCGGCGCCTTCATCATCCGCATCAGCAGCGCGGACACCGTCAGGTTCTGCACATCGCCGGTGGACACCGAGCCGAGCACCCGGGTCAGGTCGTCGGTGAACGACGAGGTGCCGTTCAGCCACGGACCCGCGAGGGCCTTCGCCGTCCGCGAGTTCTCCACGAAGCCGTCGAAGCTCTTGCCCATCGAGATGGACGAGACCAGCCGGTCGAAGAAGACCGACTCCCCGCCGACGATGTCGATGTCGGCGTTCTCCAGGCCCGTGGCCAGCACCGTCGCCTGTGCCTCGGCCACCTGGCGCTGCACATCGAGGCCGGCCAGCCGGATTTCCTTCTCCGCGGCGAGCCGCAGCCGGTACTCCTCGTGCCCGCGTGAGGCGTCGTCCAGCGCCGCCATCGCGGCCGCCTTCTCGGTCAGGCCCGCCGCCTCGGCCTTCAGCTTCTCGCCGATCATCGCCGCGTCGGCCGTCGCCTGGGCCTGCGTGCCCTCGGCCGTGGCCAGCGCCTTGAGCCTGGCCCCCTCCGCCTCGGCCCTGAGCCGGGCGGACGCGGCCTCGGCCTCGGCGAGACCCTTCTTCTCGATGACGTCGGCCTCCGCGTCCTGCACCTGGACCTGAGCAAGACCGGGCGCCGCGGACTCCGCCTGGACGCCCTCGGCCAGCCGCAGCTTCGCCTGGGCGTCCAGGTCCGCGGTCTTGAGCCGGGCCTCGGCGAGCGTCAGCTGCTCGGCGGCCAGGTGGGTGGCGGCGGCCTCCGCGGCCTCGGCGGCCTTGATGTCCTTGACCAGCTTCTCCTGGGCCTCCGCCTCGGCGGCGATGATGACCGACCTGCGGGTGCGCTCCGACTCCTCGACGGCCCGCAGCGTCTTGATGGACTCCTCCTGCTCGGCGACCGTACGGTCCACCGCGATCCGCTCCCGGATCACATCGGCGACCTCGCGGCGCTCGGCCTCGACCTCCTTCGTGGCGGCGATGCGGTCGAGCTCGGTCTGCCGCTCGCGCCCGATGACCTCGATCAGCCGGTCCTTCTCGATGCGCTCGTTCTCCACGGCGATGACACGCTCGCGGTTCTTCTGCGCGACGGCGATCTCCCGGGCCTGGTTCTCGCGCTGGATGCCGAGCTGCTCCTCGGTGCGGATGAACGCGGCCTGGGCGCCCAGTCGTTCCTCCTCCTGGACCTTGGCGGTGGCGGCCTCCTCGCGGGCGCGCAGCGTCTCGACCTCGCGGCGCTGCTTGATCTCGGCCTCGGCCTGCCGGCGCTCCAGCTCCAGGATGGTCTCGCGGGCGTCGACGTCCTGCCGGGTGATTTCCTTCTGCTCGCTGCGCTGGAACTCGTTGGTGCGTACGTGCTCGATCGCCGTCAGCTCGGTGATCTTGCGGATGCCCTGTGCGTCGAGGATGTTGGCGCCGTCGAGCTGCGTCATCGGCGTCTGCTCGAGGAAGTCGATCGCGGCGTCGTCGAGGTGGTAGCCGTTCAGGTCCGTGCCGATGACCCGGATGATCCGGTCCCGGAACTCCTCGCGCTTGGTGTAGAGATCGACGAAGTCCAGCTGCTTGCCGACCGTCTTGAGCGCCTCGGCGAACTTCGCGCCGAAGAACTCCTGGATCGCCACCTTGTCGCTGGCCCGCTCCGTACCGATGGACTGGGCGACCTTGATGACGTCCTCGACGGTCTTGTTGACCCGCACGAAGAAGTTGATGTGGATGTCGGCGCGGATGTTGTCCTGGCAGATCAGACCCTCGCGCCCGGTGCGGCGGATCTCGATGGTCTTCACCGAGATGTCCATGGTCTCGGCCTTGTGCAGCACCGGCAGGACGACGGCACCGGTGAAGGTGACGTCGACCTTCTTGGTCTTGGAGATGATCAGCGCCTTGCCCTGCTCGACCTTGCGGAAGAGCCGGCTGATCACGAGGAGCAGGGCGACGGCGATGAGCAGGACAACGGCTACGAGCACACCGAAGCCCAGGGTGATGGCATCCATGACAGTCCTTGACGGCTGGTGAGGAAGATGGTGAAAGGGAATGTGGGGGCGCGCGGCGGTCCCGGCAGCGGGTCGGCCGGTTGTAGTCGTCCGGGCGCCGGAGCGGCGTGGGTGGTCAGCCGGTGCGGCGCGGGGCGCGGCGCGCGGCAGTGCGCGGCGCCGTGCGTGGTCGGGGCGTGGGCGGACCCGGGTCCAGCGCCTTGTCGTACGGCGAGACCCAGAAGAACTCGCCCTCGTCGTCGTATGCGTAGAGGAGTCCCGCACTGCCCGCGGCGAGGGCCGTACCGTCCGCCGGGGCGAGCAGCCTGACCTGGACGATCGCGGTGGAGCCGTCGTCCGCCGTGACCTCGGCCTGGCCGAAGTCGGAGCTGACGGAGCCGGTACGGATCGTGCAGACGCGGCCCAGGAAGTCCTGCCGCGATGGCGGAGGTCCGTCCGGGAAGCTCCGGCGGAAGCAACGCACCAGCATCCGCAGCACGGCCAGGCCGAGCAGCAGCGCCCCGGCGAGCACGGCGCAGGCGAGCGCGGCCCGGGTGAGGCCGGTGACGTGGCTGCGGTGCAGCAGGACCGTACCGGTGAGGCTCGCGAACCAGCCGACGACGACCATCACGGACACCGAGACGGTGACCGGCACCCCGCCGATCCCGGCAAGGTCGGTGTCGATGTCGCCGTCGAAGGAGTGGTGGTCGGCCGCACCGGCCAGCACGAGGAGCCAGAAGAAGACGACGACGGACAGTGCGGCGCCGAACAGAACGGCGGGAAAGGCGGTCGCCGCGCTCAGGAACTCCTGCATCCGTCCACCCCCTTGTCATGCCGGGCGGCCGACGGTGGCCCAGGTGCTGCGGCGCCGCATGGAGCGGCGCCGCAGCAGCCGGGTCGTCCCCCGTGTCCCCCGTGTTTCCCCCGGTTGGTGCTGACCGGATCGTGTCATTCGGGGGCACCGCATCGCACTGCCGGAATCCGGCAATCTTTGCCCTTCCTTGATGCCGGGCACCGGCACCAACCGGTATGCGTTGTGTGAGTGTCAAGGTCCCGTCAGGACTGGAGGAGAAAGCGTGCCGGAGCCGGAGATACCCGATGAACTTCTGGGTGACTATGCCCGCATCCTCACGGATGTGGCCGCCACCGGCCGTCGGCTCACCCGGGACGAGCTGGAGGAGCGCCGTCGGCTCGGCCGCGAGGCCGCCGAGGCCGGGTTCCAGCTGCGCGCCCTGGTCGTCCGTCATCTCGCGGCGACCCGCGCCGACTGGCCGCTCGGCACCCTTGCCGACGGCGCGGCCACGGAATCGGTGCTGGCCGCGGTCGAGCAGGCCGTCGACGCCTTCGCGGAGGGCTTCGAGCGGGCCCAGCGGATGACCGTGCGCCGCGAGGAGGCGGCGCGCCGGGAGTTCATCGACGACCTGCTGTACGGGCGCAGCGATCTGGGCCGGCTCGCCGAGCGGGCCACCCGCTTCGGGCTGCGGCTCTCCCGCGCCCACGCGGTCGCGGTGGCGACGGGCCCGGAGGCGTACACGGAGACCGACGCCGTGCCGCGCACGGTCGAGGCGGCGCTGCTCGCCCGTTTCAGCGGCCGGAAGATCCTGCTGACGACGAAGGACGGGCGGCTGGTCTGCATCGCCCCGGGCAGCCAGCCCGACGTGCTGCGGTACTTCGCCAAGCAGTCGCACGCGGCGACGGACGGCGGCCGCGTCGCGGTGGGCCGCCCGCACCAAGGGCCCGGCGGCGTGGTCCACTCCTACGACGAGGCGCTGGACGCGCTGGACCTGGCGGAGCGGATGGATCTGGACGATCCGGTGCTGTACGCCGCCGATCTGCTGGTCTATCCGGTGCTGACCCGCGACCGGCAGGCGATGGCCGATCTGGTGCGCAGCCAGCTGGGTCCGCTCCAGCAGGCCCGCGGAGGTGCCGAGCCGCTGCTGCAGACGCTCACCGTCTACTTCGACGCGGGTTGTGTGGCCGCCGAGACGGCCCGGCGGCTGTCGCTGAGCGTGCGGGCGCTGACCTACCGGCTGGAGCGGATCCACCAGCTGACCGGCGCCGATCCGTCGGATCCGATGCACCGTTACACCCTGCAGACGGCGGTCATCGGCGCCCGGCTGCTGGACTGGCCGGCCAAGGAGCTGTGACGGGGCGGGCACCACAGGACCCCGCGTCCGCCGACGGGTGCCGTGGACGCGGGGTCCGTGAAGGAGTGGCCGGGGACGCGCAGGGGGGAGTCGCGCATCCCCGGCCCGCCGGGCGCCGACCGGTGGTCAGTCGGTCCGCGCTTCTTCCGGCGGTTCGGGGCCGGACCGGGGGCGGTCCGGGGGCAGGGCGAAAGGCCCCGCGGTCTTTCGGGCTCTACAGGTCGAACTCGTGCGGCGGGAGATCGAGGGCGAAGCACGCCTCGCGCACGACGGCCTGCTCCGTCTTGTCGAAGTCGCCGTCGGCGCCGCCGATGACGATGCCGATCTGGATGACGGCACGCGCCTCCGTCGGCTTCTTCTTCGCCTTGCCAATCTCCTGGAGCACGCTGACCTTGCCGAAGGCGAAGTCGGCCGTGAGCTTGTTCACGTAGTCGTTGAAGCGGCGCTGCAGATCGTCCGCCGGGAAGTTCTGCAGGACATCGTTGGTGGCGATCAGTGAGGCGACGCGCTGGCGCTCGGACGGGTCGATGGAACCGTCGGCCGCGGCGACGAGGGCGCACATGGCCATGCTCGCGTCGCGGAACGCCCCGCTCTTCAGGTCGTTCTTCTTCGCTTCCAGCTGCGACTGCATCGACGAGGCGGATTCCTTGATCCGATCCCACAGTGCCATGACGTCTCCATACGTTGCGTTGCGGTGCGTTGCCGGATTGAGGTCCAACTCTACAGACGTGTAGAAGTTAGCAGCAGGAGCGCCCGCTGTGTCCCGGAAACGGCGGTCAGTAGGATGCTGCGACGCCGCGGCCGACGCGGCATCGCAGAAGGGCGGACCCCCGATGGACTCGGCCAGGCCCGGCCACCACCCGGACAACCACCACCTGGACAACGAACCACCGCGCGACGGAGTGCCCGCCGCCGCGGAACAGCTCTCCGGCCTCGACGCGGTCGCAGCCGGAGGCCCCGGCGCCGCACGTCCCCAAGGTGGGCGGCTGCGCAGGCGCGGGCAGGGCGAACTGGAGGCCCAGGTGCTCGCCGTGCTGCGCTCGGCGAACGGCCCCGTGACGGCCGGCTGGGTCCAGGAGCACCTCGAAGGCGACCTCGCGTACACCACCGTCATCACGATCCTCTCCCGCCTCTACGCGAAGAAGGCCGTGACCCGCTCCCGCGAGGGCCGCTCCTACACCTGGACCTCCGCCGACGAGGCCGGTCTCGCGGCCCTGCGGATGCGCCGCGTGCTGGACGGCGAACGGGACCGGGACGCCGTGCTCGCCCGCTTCATCTCGGCCCTCTCACCCGGTGACGAGGAGCGGCTGCGCGCCCTGCTGGCGCGGGCGGACGCCCCGGAGAATCCGGACGACCCCCGTGACACGGAAAGCCTGTAGCCCGCCCATGGGTGTCTTCGTCTGCCTGCCGCTCGTGCTGCCGCTGACCGCGCTGCCGATCGCGCGCCTGGCCGAACAGCATCTGCACCCCCGCAGCGCGACCCGGCTGCTCGCCGTCGTCGGCGTGCTGCTCGCCCTGTGCAGCACGCTCTGCCTGGGGCTGCTGATGGTGGTGGGCACCGCCCAGCTGCCGGGCAACCCGCTGCCGGACAGCTGGTCGGACCCTCAGGTGCGGGCGGCGGTGCCGTACGAGGTGAAGGCGGGCATCGTCGCGATCGGGGCACTGGCGGCGGTCATCGGGGCGTGCGGGTGGACGGTGTACCGCCATGTGCGGCTGCGTATCGGTGCGGGCCGTGCGCTGGCCGCCGCGCCCTCCGCCGTCTCGGGCGACGTCGCGGTGCTCCCGGACCCGGAGCCGTACGCCTACGCGCTGCCCGGGAGGCCGGGTCGGGTCGTCGTCTCGACCGCGATGACCCAGTGCCTGGACGCCCGTGAGCGGCGGGCCCTGATCGCCCATGAGCGGGCCCATCTGGCCGCCCGGCACCACCGCTATCTGCTGGCCGCCCAGCTCGCGGCACGCGCCAACCCGTTCCTGCTGCCGCTGCGTACCGCGGTGTCGTTCAGCACCGAGCGGTGGGCGGACGAGGAGGCCGCGTGCGCGGTCGGCGACCGGCGGGTGGTGGCGGTCGCGGTCGGCAAGGCGGCGTTGTACGCGCACCGCGCCCCGGACGTCTCGGCCGGCTTCGCCGCCTTCGCCGCCCCGGCGGGCCCCGTGCCGCGCCGGGTCGCCGCGCTGCTCGCCCCGGTTCCGCCGGTGCGGCTGTGGCCGCCGTCCTCCGCCCATGTCGCCCTCGCGGCGCTGATCGCGGCGGTGGGCACGGCGGCCTCGGCGCTGTCGTCGCTCAACGCGACCGTGACACTGGTGGGGATCCTGCAAGCGGCTACCCCGCTGTGAGCCGTGCGGGCTTCGGCGGACGACCGTCCGCCGGGCCCGCACGGTCGGCTTCGGCCCGGCTTCGGCCCGGTTCCGCCGGTGCGGCTGCTGCCCCCGGCCTCGGCCCGGCCTCAGTCGGTGGAGGAGGCGAACTCCTCCTGGACGGCGGATGCGGCGGGCGCCGGACGCGCCGCGGCGATCTCGCCGCCGCCCTTGCCGCTGCCGTCGCGGCCGCGCCATGCCTGGATTTTGGCCACGACCGGCTCGGTCCAGCGGGCGGTGAGCGGTCCGACGATGACGAGGATGAGGACGTAGGCGGTGGCGATGGGCCCGATCCGGGGCTCGGTCGCCACGGCCAGACCGGCGATGACGATGGAGAACTCGCCACGGGCGACGAGCGTTCCGCCGGCTCGCCACCGCCCGCGCGAACCGATTCCGGCCCGCCGGGCCGCGTACCAGCCGGTGGCGATCTTGGTGAAGACGGTGACGATCGCCAGCAGCGCCGCGGGGAGCAGCACCGGCGGGATCTCGGCCGGGTTGGTGGAGAGCCCGAAGAACACGAAGAAGACGGCGGCGAACAGGTCCCGCAGCGGTGTCAGCAGCTTGCGAGCCCCCTCGGCGACCTCGCCCGAGAGCGCGATCCCGACCAGGAACGCGCCGACGGCGGCGGAGACCTGCAGCTGCTGGGCCACACCGGCCACCAGGACGGTCAGCCCGAGGACGACCAGCAGCAGCATCTCCGGATTGTCGGAGGACACCGCCCGGCTGATCAGCCGGCCGTGCCGCAGCGCCAGATAGAGCACGAACCCGACGGTGCCGAGCGCGATGAGCAGGGCCATGCTGGCCCCGGCGAGGCCCACTCCCGCGAGCATCGCGGTGAGCAGCGGCAGATAGATGGCCATCGACAGGTCCTCGATGACGAGCACGCCGAGGATGACGGGCGTCTCCCGGTTGCCGAGCCGCCCGAGGTCGGTGAGCACCTTGGCGATGACCCCGGACGACGAGATCCAGGTGACCCCGGCCAGCGCGACCGCCCCCGTGGGCCCCCAGCCGAGCAGCAGCCCGGCCACCGCACCCGGGGTCGCGTTGAGCACGAAGTCCACGGCTCCGGACGGGTACTGCGTCTTGAGGCTGGTCACCAGCTCCGAGGCGCTGTACTCCAGGCCGAGCAGGAGCAGCAGCAGGATGACGCCGATCTCGGCGCCGACGGCGGTGAATTCCTCACTGGCGCCCAGCGGCAGCAGCCCGCCCTCGCCGAAGGCGAGTCCGGCCAGCAGGTAGAGCGGGATCGGCGAGAGCCCGATGCGGCCGGCGAACCGTCCGATGAGTCCGAGCCCCAGAATGACGGAGCCGAGCTCCACCAGCAGTGCGGTCGTGTCGTGCACGGTCAGCCCTCCGCGATGATCTCGGAGAGCGCGTCGACGCCCTCCCGTGTTCCGACGACTACGAGCGTGTCCCCGATGGCGAGCCGGAAGTCCGGCTCCGGTGACGGATGCGCACTGTGCGTCCGCAGCACCGCCACGATCGAGGCCCCCGTCCGGGTCCGGGCCTTGGTGTCCCCGAGCAGCCGTCCGCCGTACGGGGAGCGGGTCCCGAGCGGGATGTGCTCGGTGACCAGGTCGATGCCCTCGGTGCGTACGGCGTCGATGGGTGCCGCGTCGATGAGGTGCGCGAGACCGGTGGCCTCCTGCGGTGTCAGGGGTACCGAGAGTCGGCACGAATCAGGGTCGTCCTGGTCGTAGAAGCCGATGAACCGGCGTCCGTCGTGGTGGACGACGACGGAGATGTGCTGGCCCGACTCGGTCGTGTAGTCGTACTGCACACCGACTCCGGGCAGCGTGGTGCGGTGGGTTCCCATGGCTTCCTCCCGAGAGGTTCGGTGGCTCTTGACGCTCTTGGTGATCTCTTTATCCGCTTATTACCCTATCCGGAGGGTCCCGCCGCCTGCGGGGTGCGGGGCTGCCGGGCGCGGAGCGCGAATCCGATTCTCGTCACCCGGTCCATGACAAAGGCCCTGGTCGCCGACCAGGGCCTTGCTCGTTCTCCGGACCATCACCGGGCGCAAGCATGTCCGGGCCGGCCGGCCCGAAGCAGGTCACCCGAGCACGGATCAACGACTCGGCATATGGGGAATTTTCCAGCCGGAGATGTCCGTAATGAACTCTTGGTAGGAACGATTCGACCCTTTGGGCTCCGCAAGCAGTCCCTGTGTCAAAGCTGCGGATACGACCTCGGGCCCATCGCTCTCCCTGAAGCGTGGGCTGGTCAGAAGGCCTTCGAGATCCTCTTTCGGAGTCTGCCGACGCCCGCTGTCCTTCCCCTGCCATGTCGCCGGGATTTTCCACGAGGATCGGTAGAGCGTAAACGCATCCGGAAAGAGGAGGAGCCATGCTTCGGACTCTGCTGCAGCAAGCGCGTAGACGGAGGAGGAGTCACCCGTCGCTTTGGCCAGCGCAGCCGATACAGCCTTCCGTGCAGTGTCGTAGGCGGGCCCAGGGCAAGCATCCATGTCTTCGTGGACAGCGATCCCCACGAACTCGCCGGCCTTCAGCCGGGCTTTGCCACGCGCCTTGCTCACCAAGGTGCCCGCTGCCGTCGCCAGGTCGGCACCGGACTTCTTTCGCAGCCGCACCGGGTCGGTGATCTCGGTGAGAGTGACGGTAGCCGCAAGGTCGGGATGGGCGGCCCTGATGAACGCGGCCAGTATGCGGCGATCGTTCGCACTCTCGCCCGCAAGCACAACCACACCCCGCCTCAGGGGCTTGGCTATGCGCCTGCGGCTCACAGTTCGTCCTCCGTCAGATCGCCGCCCAGTACCCCGGAGAACCACAGCTCACCGAGGGGCTGATCGCCTGTCTCGGCAACGATCGTCTCGATCTCGTCCGTTGTCAGAGCGGGGATGATGGACGCACCGTCTTCGTCGCGGTCGCACACGATGAACTCGTGAGGCTCCAATCGATCGACGAGCGCCGGCGAGTGGGTCGCCACGATGAACTGCGTTCGCGCCGACGCTTCTCTCATCCGCTCCACAATGAGTTCAAGGGCTTGAGGGTGCAGACCGTGGTCGATCTCCTCGACGCACGTCAGGGCCGGAGGCTGGGGATCGTAGAGCATGGCCAGCAGACCTAGAAGACGCACCGTTCCGAACGAGGCGTCAGCGAGCGGAGTGGGACGGCGCAGGCCGTGTTCATGAAGCACCACCGCAAGTCGATCCGCATAGCCACCGACCTGCTCGAATTCGATGGCATCCAATTGGGGAAGGATACGGCGGGCATCACGTGTCAGATGCTCCCAGCGCGCCTCGTCCGTACTGAGGTGGATCAGAAACGCCGCCAGATTCTCCGCATGGGACTCCAAGCGGCCGGCCCTGATCGATTGAGTGCGTGTCGGCTGCCGAGCAGCGGCAACGTCCACGTCGAAAACCCTGAAGGATGACAAGCGGTCTGCAACTCTCGTAACCTCCTCCCCGCCGTCCGAACGCCCCAACCGGGGCAGGGTGGACAGACCACTGCTCAACCGCTGGATACCGAAACTGCCTCCGTCGGACTCGCGGCCGGCCCTCTTGTCCACGACGCGGGCTTCATCCCCGGAAATCGTGATACGGCGGCCTCTCCCCTGTGTCCGCTTGAACTGAAAACTCTCCTGGCGTGACAGGGTGTAGGAGTAGCGGCTACCCGGCATGGAACGCCTGCGAATGGTCAGCGAGTACTCGTCCGGAGCTTTGGCGCTCGCATGCGTCGTCCAATCCGCCTTGAGCCGGATCGCCATCGATGTCGGTGGTTTGTCTCCACCCCAGAAGGCCACCTCGTCGAATCCACCACGTTCGTCGAGCGCGGGCTGGAGGTCGGTCCGGATGATTGCGGCAAGAAAGTCGAACACTTTGAGTACGTTCGACTTGCCCACTCCATTGGGGCCCACCAGGACAGTGAGTGGTCCGAGTGGGATGGTCACGTCGCGAAGGCTGCGGAAGTTCTCGACGCGTAGTTCCAGAAGGCGGCCGGGCATGGGATGAACCTATCGGGTAGCAGATCGCCGGGTGACGTAAATGCCCTGAGCTGACGCGTCAAGCCTGATGCGCTCTTGGGGTGTCGCGGATCGAACAGAATTCCACGCTGCCGGCCCGCCATCCGGGGTGGCTCACCGTGCTGATCGGCGGGCGACAAGGCCGAGCAACCTTCTATTGCGACTGTCTTCACACATGGCCTCCGCAGCAGATGATGTCAGTGGCGATCCTTCAGGAAACAGCCCATGGTGCAGCGTAGGCCGTGCAGCTGACACTGCCACCCGCCTCCGTGAAGCCCCGGAGACCGACCGGTAGGCAGAGGTGCGGGAGTGACGATCCCACCAGGAGACGGCGCACCCCACCCTCGGTGCAGGCGCGAAGGACCGACAAGGAGCGTGACCGGGGAAGGCCACCAGCGGTCAGCTGCTGGTCATTCCGTCGGTCGCCATCCGGTGCCAGACCTCACTGGCCCGCTGCCGCAGCGCGGGAACGAGTTCCGAGTTGTCCCCGCGTTCGGCGCTCTGGAGCAGTTCGGTGATGACCACCAGTTCTGCGAAGCGCCCGGCGCCACTGTCGAGAACGGTGGGCAGTTCCTTGCGGACGCGTTCTGCGGTCTCCGGTACCCCGATGCTGTAGGCGTGCAGCAGGGCGGCGTCGTAGCCGGTTTGGCGCCATCGAGTTGGAGGACGAGCACGTCGTGGTCGTCCCAGTGGACACCGAAGCCCTCTTCGGGTGTCCAAGAGGCGTAGGCGTTGACCTGGGTTCCGGTGCGCAGATGTCGTTCCAGCTCCTGGGCGAGACGGCCGATACCCGGGTGCAGTTCGTCGATCGCGTCCAGGACGAGGGTGGCGCCCTCGGCGAGGCGACGGTGCAGTTCGGCGGGCTTGAGCCGGTGCCACACGGTGCTGCGACGCGTGGTGACCGGCACGGAGTAGGCGTGTTGCGGTAGCGCCTCGCCGTCCACCGAGAGGCGCAGGCGGGGCGGTTCGATCCGGTGGTGGGTGAGCAGGGCGTTCAGGTCGTCCCATCCGAGCAGGCCGCCGAAGCGGCCCGGCTCGCCGGGGAAGTGGCGGTAGGTGCGGCCGTACACCTGGGCGAGGAAGTCCTCGCCCAGGTGCGCGACCACCGTGGGTACATCGGTGGTCATCAGTTACGGCCCTTCTCAGTCGTTGCCGTCGGAACGACCGGTGGAACCGCCGTCCGAGGGCTGCTCGGCTCGCGAACGGGCGGCGCTGATTCGGCGACGGGCGACCAGCAGGCCGTGGTCCTCCTGGCTGCCGTTCGTGGTCACGTTCTGCTCGGGCATGGCTGTATCTCCTTCGGTGTTGTCGGAAGCGAGCCGGTTGCCCGCGCCCTGGTTGTGGCCTCTCCAACTGATCCGCCGGGCGGCGGCAGTTCGCTCGGAGGCGCCTGTTCCTGACTTCGGGACTCGTGCATCCGGAGCCAGGCGGTCAGTGGTCAGGTGGCGGCGACACGGCGCTGGTGGCGGACGGAACATGGAGGGACGAGACCTTCGGGGCGGGCGTTCGGAACGACATGGAGGGCGAACCTTCCTGGCTGCGTGCGTCGGAGTTCCACACAACCGCCCGCAGCCGACGGAGCCCAGAGCACAATGGACGCACCAATGCGGCATCCACGCGTCACACCGGCGCCTCACCTGGGAAGTCACGTATCCGCAAGTCCCGGGCAGGGCAGGCAAAACGGGGAGACAGCGTCATGGCGCACCGCCGCAACGGCTGAGCCAGGACGAACTCGCCGAGCTCATCACAGAGGTCCGCACGGCCATCGTGTCCAGGATGGACAACAAGCCCACAGCACAGCGCAGCCTTCACCTGCTGAGCCCGATCCTGTTCCCCGTCGAGGAACGGCCTCAGCAGAACTGAGCCCGTCCGGCCAGGGGCATCTGCGCTGTCACGGGACGGACGGGCCGCGTAGGTACGTGCCCGCGGACGTGTAGGGCCACGCGTTGGCGACGCACCCCTTCAGCCCGTCGATCTGTTGCATCATCGCGGGCGCACGGCGTCCGGGCCCCGGGCAGGTCTCATGGCCGTGGCCCAGCCAGTGGCCGACCTCGTGGTTGATGATCAGCGCTCGGTACTCGGCCAGCGGGCCGTCGAACTGCGGCGACCCCTGCATCCACCGCTTCAGGTTCACCACGACCGTGGTGCCGACACGGCAGTTGACCTCGCCGCGGGTGTTCAGCCCGTACGCCCCGCAGAGCCGGTCGACGGTGTCCGGTGTCGCGATCCGGATCACCAGACCGGCCGGGCCCGAGTCGACCTGCTGGAACGCGTCGTGCCCCGTGCGGGTCCAGCCGCGCGGGTCGGCGAACACCTCGGAGACCGCGGCCGCGGCGGGACGCGTGGCCAGACCGGTGCCCCGCTCCACCTCGACGCGGTAGCGGTGGACGGTGCCGGCGCCGTGGCTGCCGGTGTGCGCCGGGGCAGCGGTGACGAACGTACCGGAGCCGTGCACGGGCACGGACCCGGACGAGCTCCGGGACTCGTCCGCCCGCTTTTCCGGCTCGGGCTTCTTCTCTGCCGTGCGCCCCTTCCCGACGCCGGTATCGGCGTCGGCGTCGTCGGCCGAGGGGCGCGGACTGCCGGTCGTGGAACGGGATCCGGGCCCGACGCCCGGTCCCGGGGACGACGACACCGCCACCCGGTCCGACGGTCTGCCCGTCGAGGCCGACGCCCCTTCACCGCCACCCCACGGCCCCCATACCAACGCCCCGCAGAGCAGCAGCGCACCCGGCACCAGCACGGCGCCCGTCACCCGTATCCGGGTTTTCCGGCGGCGGGCCCGCCGGGCCGCACCACGACCGCTGCCACGGCCCCGCGCCCGGCGGCCCCGCTCCTCACTCACCATGGGCGGACTCCTCCTTCGGCTCCATCGGGAACGATTCGGCGTAACGCACCAGGCGCAGGAAGCGGGCGTCCCGAGCGACGTGGAGCAGCTGGTCGGCGGTGACCGGTGCGGAGACCTCGGCGGAGTCGTCGGCGTCGGCCGAGAGGACGACGGTGCTGTCCTCGAACGTGAAGTCGATGCTGACGCCGACGATGTCCTTCCCACCCTTCACCGTCCTGGTCGCGGTGACGACACGGGCCGCGATCCCGTCCCGCAGGGCAGCCTCCTCGCACCGGTACTTCGTCTTCGGGCCGTACGGGCAGGGCTTCCGTGGGCCATCGGTGGGGCGTACGGAGAAGACGACGGGGAAGACATGGCCCCCGGACCCGCCCTGGTACCGGCTCACGGCCAGGTCGACCGGGCGCACCGTACCGAACGCCGGGGGCAACAGCTCGTCCAGCACGGCCGCCGCCTGCTGCTGGAACTCCTCCTGCCGCTCGCGCTCGGGCGCGGACAGGCCGACCATGGACGACTCGCCCGGAGCGGGTTCGATGTGGACGGGCGTACGTGACGGCCCGGTGAACGAGGGGGTCGGCATCGGGATGCCGGGCGTGGGCCTGGTGGGTACGGGGGACGGGGCCCCGTGACTCATGCTCGGTACGGTCGAGGCCGCCCCGACCTGCGCGGTGTCCTCGCCCGCACCGGCGCCTGTGCCCCAGGACGGCAGCGTCGCGCCGAACACCCCGAGTGCCACCACTCCCACCACCCCGCCGCCGATCGCCGCCCGCGCCCTGGTGCGGCGTCTGCGGCCCATGGCCAGGGCGACCGGCACCAGGTCCGGCAGCGGCGGCGCCCCCTCGGCCGCCTCCGCCATGGCTTCCCTGATCAGTCGGTCCTCGGTCTCCTGTGGCGCGCTTTCCGGAAACATGTCCATGACGTTCTCCTCAGCTGCGGGTGGTGTAGAGGTACGGGTCGCCCAGCCGCGCACGCAGCGTGGCGAGCGAGCGTGAGCACTGGCTCTTGACGGTGGACTCGCTGCAGCGCAGCAGCTCGGCGACCGTCTGCACGCCCAGGTCCTCCCAGTAGCGCAGGACGACCATCGCCCGGGCGCGGGGCGGCAGTTCGGCGAGCGCGGTCAGCAGCGTCACCGTCAGCTCGGGGCCCACCGAGGGGGTCGGGGCATCGACATGGCTGTGGGCCAGGAAGTCGCGGAGCCGGCGCCGGCGCTCGGCGAGATACGTCCGGGTGAGGACGGTGCGCGCATATGCGGAGGGATGGTCGGCCGCGCTCGCCCGGTGCCAGTGCTGGAAGAGCTTGGCCAGCGTCGTCTGGGTCAGGTCGCGGGCGCTCTCCGCATCGCCGCACAGCAGATATGCGGTCCGGTACAGACGCCGTTGGTTCGCCCGGGCGAACTCCTCGAATCCGGTGGAGTCCCGATTGCCGTCTGCGGTCATCTGTCCCCCTCTCCGGGATCTCGGTGGTCTCTCACCCCTGTACTGAGCGGTGCCGCGGCCAAAAGGTTGAAGACGAGTTCGGGAATGTTCCGGCGCGGGTGCACGACACAGGCCCGGACGGGGCGCGCTTCGGTATGAAGTGCGGGCGCGAACGCCCGACCGTGGAGCGGGCACCGGCGGTGGAGTCGGCGCAGGCTGCGCCGCCGACGATGCCGGACGCTCTGCCCGTGCCGGGTCCGGCCGTTCCGTCGCCCTGGGTGCGCTTCAGAAGTGGATCTTGATGCGTCGTGATCCACTTCGTGGGAAGGCGCGATCTGACAAATGCGCAGTGGGCGAAGCTGGAGCCGCTGCTCCCGGTCGGGAAGAAGCCTGGGCGGCCGCCGGTGCACGTCCTGGTGGCCGACGAGCCACTCGGTGAACTTCTATGCGGTCACAGCACTAGATAGGACGGGGGCCACCGATCAACGACGGTCAGGCGGCACACCACGAAGCAACGTTGCTACATCTTGTTACCCCAGCTCACGGGGCTTCTGGCACAGGACTGCTGGTGATTCCCAAGCCCAGAGCGCGAGTTCGATTCTCGTCCCCCACTTCGTGGCAGAGCCCCAGGTCCCAAACCTGGGACTTCGTCGTCGTCCAGACCGATTCGGGCACTGCGCGGCACCTCCGCACCACCCGCCACCACATCACGCCATTCTGCGCCCGAGGTGCCGCGTCAGGAGGTCAGCGAAGCCAGGTAGGCCGACCTTCGCGAGTCGGGCGATGGCGTCGGCGATCGTGACTGATGGGTTGCGCTTCTCTCCGACAAGCCTGACCACTGTCTCCGCCACCTCGTGCGGCAATTCGCGATGCAGTCCGCACAGGTACGAATCCGGGTCGACCACCCTCACTCCGCGCGCAGCCAGCTCACCGGCGGGGAAGTCGGCGAGATTCCAAGTGATCAACGTGTTGGCCCCGGCAGCCACCACTGCTGCCGCATGGTGCCGGTCGTCGGGGTCATCACCAGGCATTTCGTCCACGAGGTGCCGTAGCCCACTGCCTTGATCTCCGGCCTTGGTGCTGGTGGGCTCGCGTATTCAACTGTCGCCAATTCACCATGGAATCCAACCCATTGATGACTGTGTGTGGTCGCCGGAGGCATGCTGGTTCCGGACTCCACCGAACTCGGGTGCGAAGCGGGATGTGAGGACGCGGTGCGGTGGCAGACAGGGGTAGCGACGGAGGCGGATGTCCCAGGGCCGGCGTTCGGTTAGTGCGGTGGGGCTAGCAGGCTTGGGGGGACACCGAGACCGTCGATCATCTTGGAGAGCACGAAGGGATGCAGCGGCTGATCGGCCCGCCGGCCGGGAAACAGCCAGGGCTCAAAAAGGCCCAGACCGAAGGGTCTCCGGTCTGGGCCTTCCGTGCTTGCTGGAGGGTAGATGGCCCTCCCGAGAGTTACTTCACGTCGACGTAGTCTGCCGTGGAGGCGACCGCCGGGGTGGTGGATGTGCCTGCGAAGGAGTAACGGAAGTAGCCGTCCGCCGTGGCGTTCGTCGTCGTCCTCAGGTTGCCCTTGCTGTCCGTCGTGACGGTCTTGAGCGTCTTGTAAGTGCTGGCGCCCTTCTTCTTGAACTGGAGCTTAACCGGCTGCTTGGTGTAGCCCCCGTACTTGTAGGTCTCCCAGTTGGCGCGGGTCAGGGCGCCCGTGACGGTGATCGTCTTGTTCTTCTTTACCGGTTCCGGCGAGGCGTTGACCGTCAGCCTGGAGTTGCGCAGGACCTTCGCCTTGGCTGCGGAATCCTTGGTGATGTAGTCACCGTCGTTGGCCAGGGCGTGGGCTCTCACGGTCCAGGTCCCGGCTGTGGTGTTGTCGTGGGGGTGGATGCGCGGGTTCATTTTCAGCGTGTAGGTGCAGGTGGTCGTGGTGGAGCTCTGGCGCACGCACTTGCCTGCGATGTTGTCGGGCATCACGAGGCCGTAGTAGTCGCCGTTCGGGAGAGGCGTGTGCCACATGACCGGGAAGGTGTTTCCGGTCTCGATGCCCGAGTCGTCCGTGGCGGTCACCGCGATGGTGAACGTCTTCACGTCCGTGGTCCCCAGGACGATGTCCTTCCCTCCGTTGACGACCACCTTTGTGATCTTGATGTCGCCAGAAAAGTCATCCGCCTGGGCGGTTGCCGGAATCGTGAGCGCGGACAGGGCGAGTGCCCCGGCGAAGCCTGCCACGGTGGTGCGGTGATGCATGAAGGCGTATCCCCCATGTTCCAGCGCCTCAGGAACTTCCCAAGGCGGAGCTGACAATGGCCACCCGGTACGCGGGTGACACGGACACGACCGTCAGGTCACAGGAATGGTTGCCCACCGCAACGCCACTGCTTGGGATGGGCCGTTCCACCGGATACCTGCACGGCCCGCCACCAACGGCTCCTACGCTGGATCACCTGCACCACCGACACGGAGGACACCTGATGGACACCCCAAGCCCGTCCCAGGCAATCACCGGCCCAGAGATGGTCGTGCTCGGCACCGTTGTGGGGCTCACCGTTGCAGCGTTCTCGGCCGCGCTGTGGGGGAACGCCGAGCAGAGCGAGCGCGGATTCCGTCTGCTGAACTGGCTGCACAAGCGCAGCGAGACCGAACTCCCGCCCGCAGAGTCGGACCTGTATCCCTCAGCTGGCTGTGACTGGTGAGGGGTGAGCGGCTGGCGAGGTTCCGCCGGGAGCGGCATATTTTGGCGCGAGTGCGGCGGGCCGCGTGGGGGCTGGAGCAGGCCGAGAAGGAACAACACTGGGCGCTCGACTCGGCGCGGGAACTTGCCCGCGCGCAGTGTCCAGGACCGTGATAGGGCGCGTACCCGGCAGAAGCCGCAGGCAGAGCGGCGCTGGCGCCTGGCCGAACTGGACTCGACGTTCGCCGAGGTCTACACCCGCACCGAGGCGCCCTCCCACTCCATCCGCCAGAGCGCTTGACCCCGGGAGTGCCCGGCCTCCTCCCTTTCCCCCCGACATCAGAGACACCATGGAACCGCGCGTCATGAGCACACCCCCGCCCCCGATACCAGGGGCGCCTTCCTGGCCGTACTGCGCACACCGCGCAGACCCTGCTGCCGACCCCCTCGGCTGCCGCGGCATCCACGTCCCCGGCCACACCGCATGCCTGGCCCACCTGGCCGACACCGACCGCGACGCTTACCTGGCCGGCCTGACCCCAGGCGCGGCCATCGACCATCGTGGCACCCCCTTCACCGAGTCCCTTCTCAATGCCCTCCTCAACGCCCTCCGCGACCCTGGAACCGGACAGCCCCGCCTTGGCCACGCTGAGTTCGAGTCGGCGACCTTCGAGGACGACGCCGGGTTCCTCATGGCGACCTTCAAGGACATTGCCAATTTCGGCTCGGCGATCTTCAAGAGCGACCTCTGGTTCGAGCAGGCGGCTTTCGAACGAGCGGCCAACCTTGGGCCGTTGGTATGCGACGGGACGGTAGTGTTGTCCGGGGTAGTGTTCAGCAGCCCAGTGACCCTGGAGTTCGCCGCGCGCCGCTTGGAGAGTCGGCGGACCCGGTGGGAATCGACGGCGACTCTGCGCCTGCGCTACGCCACAGTGGACCTCAGCCACGCGGTCCTGTCCTCTCCCGTGGCTGTCACCGCACACCCCACCCCGTTCGCCGACGCAGACGAGCCGGGTGAGAGCCTGCTAGATGGCCGCCCGTGCCGCGTGCGAATAGCCTCGCTGCAAGGCGTGGATGCCGCGCACCTCGTTCTCACCGACACGGACCTCACCGACTGTCTGTTCTCCGGGGCCTTCCACCTCGACCAGCTCCGGCTGGAAGGCCGCTGCATCTTCGCCCCCACCCCAACCGGCCTCCACCGCCGTCGAATATGGCCATACAGGTGGACCCGTCGGCGCACTCTGGCCGAGGAACACCACTGGCGTGCCCAGACTGCTGGCCAGCCCGCTCCGGCTCCGGACCACACGCCTTCACCCCGTCTATGGCGTACCGGGCCGCACCACCCCGACCCCGACCTCACCCCCGACCCGGAAGACGTGGCGGCGGTCTACCGGCAGTTGCGCAAGGCGTTCGAGGACGGCAAAAACGAGCCCGGCGCCGCGGACTTCTACTACGGCGAAATGGAGATGCGCCGCCACGACCGCACCGGCACCCCGCCCGGCGAACGTGGCCTGCTGTGGAGCTACTGGCTGCTCTCCGGCTATGGTCTGCGCTCGTCCCGCGCCTTCGCCTGGCTGCTTGCCGCCATGTCCCTGACCGTGCTGCTCCTCATGGGCTTCGGCCTGCCCACTCGCGACCCCGATCCCGCCACCACCGGAAGTCTCACTCACGGCAGGATCGCCCTCAAAACCAAAGCCCCCGACCCTGCCCTGACCGGCGGCTGGCGCCAACGTATGACGCGGAAGCGCGCCGAGAAGGCGACCCGCGTCGCCGTGAATTCGGTGGTGTTCCGATCCTCGGGACAGAACCTCACCACTGCTGGCACCTACATCGAGATGGCCTCCCGCCTCCTGGAACCCACCCTCCTCGCCCTCGCCGTCCGCGGACGCATCAAACGCTGACCACCCACCTGTTGGGTGGTCAGCGAACTGAACACCTAACAGCTACCCACCACGCTGTGCTCCCCGAGGCCCGCACAGGCGCTGGTGTTCATTCCAATGTTCCTCGTGCGCCTGGTCGTGCGCGGAGATTGCCGGCTCGCTCGTCGACGCTCGGTTGGCCTTCCGCCTGCGCCCATCACGCCGCGGTGCCCGACCACCCGTAGCGGGAGAAGAAGGGGCCTCCGTCCCGGTACGCGGCCAGGGCAGATAGCCCCCGCCTTGCCCTGTGCAGGAGCGGCTTGTCCTCGCTTGCCATTCGCAAGGTCGGCCAGTGCACTCGGCCCGGCTCCACGGCGACGTTTCCGCCTCGCGTGGCCCCACGGCATCGCGCCGCCTCGCTCGCTCCCGTGGCTCGCGGTCGGCATTCCGGGGTTGGTCAAGGCGCCCCGAGAAGTGCTGTTTCAGGCAGGCCAGGCGGGTTGGGTCGGGGATTTCCGGTTGTGGCGCAAGCGGGTGATTTCATGCGGTACCGTGATCGCGTCATCACGCTCCGTGCGCTCCCGCGCGTATGGGGCGGCCCCCGGGGGTGTTACAGCACCGCACCGAGGGCCTTCACCACGAGTGGAAGAGGTCCACCGGGATGCTGTGGCATGCTATCGCGCCCTCTCGGCGCTACACGAAGGCTTCGCACGATGTCGTGCGCCATCCGCGTCTGGACAGTGACGCGAAGATTCTTCTCCTGTACGTACAGGGGCTTCCCGAACAGCACGCCGACAAGGCGCTCAGTGAGCACGCGAAGAAGGTCGGGATCACCGGCAGGGCCTACCAGAGGGCCAAGGGGCAGCTGATCGCGAACGGGTTCATGTACGAGTGGAAGCGGCAGGGGGATCGCGGGTTCTGGGTGACCGACCAGCTGTTCGCCAATGTGCCGCTGACGGTTGAACAGGCTGCCGCGGTGCGGAACGACAGGGTTGGTGTCCCGTCGGCTCCTTCGGCCCCGTTGGCTCCTACGGCGGCGTCGGATCCTGTGGCCCTGTCGGTTCCTGCGGCGGCGTCGGCGCCTGTGGCCTCAGCCGCCCGCCCGGGTGCGCGGAATCCGGCCGTCGGTGAGCCGGGGAGCCGGGCGGTCGGTGGCTATGAACCGGTAGATGAAGAACTTGGGGAGAACTACTCCCACCCACCCTCCGAAGAGTTCGAAGAGTTCGAAGAGTCCGATGCGTCCGAAGGGCTCGGAGAGTTCGAGGCGTCCGAAGTCGCCGAAGGCGAGCGGGTGTTGCTCTCGCTTCGGCACGCGAATCCGCAACTGCACCTCGGGGTCCGTGAGGCGCGGGGGCTGGCCGAGGTCGCTGCCGAGTGGATTCGGCGCGGTGTGAGTGCTGCGGATCTGCGGCGGGCGTTGATCGGCGGGTTGCCCGAGGGCGGCGTGCGGTCCGCTGTTGGGTTCCTGCGCCACCGGCTCGTCCAGAAGCTTCCGGCGCCGGTGGCTGCCCCGGCCCCGGCCCCGCCCGTCGCGTCGCCGCCCGCAAGGGAGTTCGTCGTCTGTGAGGGGGAGGGCCAGGAGCATGTGTTCCGTCCGGTCGGGGACGAGACCCTGTGCGGGCCGTGTGCCCGCGAGGCGAACCGGGCCTACTGGGCTGCCCGGCGGGCCGAGATGGAGAACGAACCCCAGCCACTGCCGTGGCGGGAGCGGGTCGCGGCGATCATCGAGAGCGAGCAGGGGCGGGAGCGAGGGCGAGGGACGGAAGCGGGTCCGTCCGGAGTTCTCGCCGCCACGCGTGCCTCCGGAGGCGTCCACGATGCGGGGGCGAGGCCGTAAGCTCACGGTCATCGGCGGAAGGGGCGCGCGATGGCGGGCTTTCGGGATCTGAAGTTCCGGGCGGTCACGTCGCTCCAGCGGCACGTGGTGAACCCGCTGGCCAGGCGGTCGAGGTCGCAGACTCTGCTGGAGACGACCGGCCGTACGTCCGGGCTGCCGCGTCGCACCCCGGTCGGTGGCCGGCGCACCGATCAGGAGTTCTGGCTGGTCTCGGAGTTCGGCGAGAAGTCCCAGTACATCCGCAACATCCGGGCCGATCCCCGGGTCCGGGTCCGCATCGCGGGCCGCTGGCACGACGGGATCGCGCACCCGCTCCCCGAGGACGACGCCCGCGCCCGGCTCCGGACCCTGCCGCGCTACAACAGCGCCGTCGTGCGGGCGGTGGGCGCGGACCTGATGACCGTGCGGGTGGACCTGAGGGACTGAGTCCGGACATGGGTGTGCCCGGGTGGTGTGCAACCACCCGGGCACATAGCGGCGTCGGTGTTCCGGATCGGCCGGATCGGCCGGATCGGCCGGATCGGCCGGATCAGTCGGTGATCTCGATCTTTCCGTCGGGTGCGGGGGCCTCCGGCTGGGCCGGGACCTGCGCCCTGGGGCCCGAGCCCTTGAGGTTCTTCAGCAGGGCGGCGAGGTCGACTCCCGTGGTGGCGTTGAGGAGTTCCATGCCCTGGGCGACGTTGTCGGTGACCGTACGCGACAGTTGGCTCGCGCCGTCCGTCGAAATCACGGTCATCTTGTCGACGGCGCTCAGCGGCTCGGACGCCTTGGCGACGACCTGCGGCAGCACCTCGACCAGCATCTGGAGCACGGCCGCGTCGCCGTACTGCGCGAAGGCGTCCGCCTTCTTCTGCATGGCCTCGGCCTCGGCCGCACCCTTCGCCGCGATGGCCGCGGCCTCCGCCTCGCCCTCGATGCGGACGGCATCGGCGAGCGCCGAGCGGTGCAGCTTCTCGCCCTGACCGGTCAGCCGGGAGCGTTCGGCGTCCGCCTCGGCCTCCTTGACCTGGGCGATCCGGCGGGCCTCGGCCTCCTGCTCGGCCCGGTAGCGGGCGGCGTCGGCGGGCTTGCGGACCTTGGTGTCGAGTTCGCGGTCGGTCAGTGCGGCCTGGCGCTCGGCGACCTTCTCCTGCTCGGCGAGGACTTCCTGCTGACGGGCCGCCTCGGCGAGCGGGCCCGCCGCGTTGGCCTTGGCCGCTGCCGCCTCCGTCTCGGCCTTGATCTCGGCCTGCTTGAGGTAGAAGGTCCGCTCGGCGATGGCGATCTCCTCGGCGGCCTTCAGCCGGGCCTGCTCGGAGGCCCGCTTGGCGATCGCCTCGGCGATGTCCGCCTCCTGCTTGGCGCGGGCGGCCTCGGGGCGGCCGAGGTCCTCCAGGTAGGAGCCCTCGGTGGTGATGTCCTGGATCTGGAAGGCGTCCAGGATCAGGCCCTGGCCGGAGAGGCTGGCCTCGGCCTCCTCCGCGACCTGGCCGGCGAACGCGGCCCGGTCCCGGATGATGTCCTCGACCGACATCCGGCCGACGATGGCGCGCAGCGCACCGGAGAGCACTTCCTGGGTGAAGCCGACGATGCCGTCCTGCTGCTGGAGGAAGCGCTGGGCCGCCGCCCGGATCGCGTCCTCGCTGCCGCCGACCTTGACGATCGCGACGCCCTCCAGGTTGGACTTCACGCCGCGCAGAGTGACGGCGCCGCGCACCGCGATCGGGATGTGCCGGCTGGAGAGGTCCAGGGTGAACTTCTGCTGGACGAACGGGACGACGAAGACGCCGCCGCCGACGACGACCTTCTGGCCGCTGTTGTCGATGCTGGTGCGACCGGTCACCGGGTCGGTCGACTTCTTGCCGCGGCGGCCGGTGATGATGAACGCCTCGCTGGGCCCGGCGACCTTGTAGCGGGTGATGACGACGAGTGCGAGCAGCACCAGGAGTACGACGACTCCGACGACTGCGGTCACGACTGGGCTCATAAGGGTGTCCCCCCTGCCTCCCTGCGGGGACGGCAGCTCGGTTTCGGGCGGTGCGGTGCGGTGCGGTGCGCCGCGGTGCGGTGTATCGGTTCGCGCGGTGGTCGGTGCCCGACGGGTCGGGCTCGGTGTCCGACGGATCGGACTCGGCTCTCGACGGGCCGGGCTCGGTGCCCGACGGGTCGAACTCAGCTCTCTCGACGGGTGGAATTCAGCGCTCCACGGGGCGGGCTCAGCGCTCGACGGGGCGTACCGCGACCGAGGTGGCCGACAGCGCGGCCTCCACCCAGATCTCGGCGCCGCGCTCGACCGGCACCGCGCTCTTCGCCGCCAGCTTCACGGGCTGGCCCGCGAGCCGCAGCAGGACCTCGCCGTAACCGTCGGCCGGGATGGCCGTGACGACCGACCCGGACGTGCCGACCAGGTCCTCGCCGCGCGGTGTGGCGCTGGTCTGGTCCCGCATCAGGGCCTTGCTGAACTTCCAGGTCAGCCAGGCCGCGACGAGCCCGGCCAGCACTCCGGCGGCGGTCGCGGCGACCGTACCGGCGCCGGTGGTGCCGAGCACGATCGCGCCGCCGAAGCCGAGCATCGAGAGGAATCCGGCGATGACCGGGAGGGACAGCAGGCCGTCGAAAAGGCCGTCCAGCACGCCCCCGAAGAGGCCTTCGAGGATTCCGTCGAAGATCAGGGACAGTGCGAGCAGAACGATTCCCGCAATGCCGAGACCCAGAAACAAGGTCACGTGATCACCCTCCCCGAGATCGCCGAAATCCCCACGAATTTCCGTCGAACTGGCTGGATGGTCCCATAAGTGCCCGGCAACCTGTACTGCCGGGTTCCGGCAATCTTTTACGCGCTCTTGATTCCGGAGAGCTGCTCGGTCAGCTTGTCGAGCGACTGGTACGTGGCACCGAGCAGCGCGACGTGCTTCCAGCGCAGCACCCCGTCGGGGCCGATGAGGAAGACCGCGCGGCGCACCCCGATCCCGGGCGCCGTGACGCCGTACGCCCGTGCGGTCTCCCGTCCGGTGTCCGCGAGCAGGGGCATCCGCAGACCGTGGGCGCGGGCGAAGGACTCATGGCTGTCCACACCCTGTGGACTGATTCCCCAGACCTCCGCGTCGAGCTCGCCGAAAGCCTCCATGCCCGAGGAGTACGAGCAGAGCTGCTTGGTGCACACGGCCGTGTTGTCGCCCGGGTAGAACGCCAGGACCACGGCACGGCCACGTGCCCCGGCGAGCGTGTAGTCGCGGCGTTCGAAATCCTCGCCGGACATCACACCGCCCGGCAGTGTGAAGTCCGGGGCGGGCAGGCCGAGTTGCGGTGACGATCCCATGTCGGTTCCTCCGTGGTCCGGTGCGGCCGGGTTTCTTTCCCGCGCCGTGCGTACAGCATGCTCGGTACGGGTCCGGTTCCCGCGCCAGGAGGCATGCTCGGTACGGGTCCGGTTCCCGCACCAGGAGGTACGCATGGCACAGCCGCCGTCCGCCCGCCGCCCGTCCGCCGCCGTGCTCCTGCTGCACGGCGGCGCCGAGACGGGCCTGGCCGCGCCGCTGCCCGGTCCGCTGAACCTGCCCGCCGTGCGGATGCGCCCCTTCGCCCGGTCCGTCGCCGGGGCGACCGGCGGAGCGGGAGGAGATGTTCTCGTACGCACCGCCCGGTACGCCCACCGCGGCTGGAACGGCCCCCGCGAGGACCCGCTGCACGATGCCGTTCGCGCCCTGGACGCCCTCGGCCGCGAGGCCGGGGAGATCCCGGTGGTCCTGGTCGGCCACTCGATGGGGGCCCGTGCCGCCCTGCGTGCCGCCGGTCACCCGCTGGTGCGCGGGGTGGTCGGCCTCGCCGCCTGGTGCCCGGCCGACGACCCGGTCGACCAGCTCGCGGGCCGCGAGGTCGTGCTGCTGCACAGCACCCGGGACCGCATCACGAGCCCCCGCGCGTCCCAGCGGCTCACGGCCCGTGCCCGGCTCGCCGGTGCCCGCTCCTGTCTGGTCGCGATCCGGGGCAGCGACCATGCGATGGTCCGGCGCGCCGGGGAGTGGCACGCGCTGACGTCCCGGATCGTCGCCGGGCTGCTGGAGCGGGGCCCGCTCCCCGGGCCGGTGGCGGCCGCTCTCGGCCTCCCGCCGGACGCCTCGGCGGTCGACGGCACCCTCGACCTGGACCTGCTGGAGGCGTGACGGGGCGGGGTGCGGTGCGGTGCCGTCGTGCGGGCGCGCGGGAACGGGCGCACTCTGGTAAGGAGGTGATCGTCATGGTGATGACAACTGTCGGGTGGCACATCGAGCTCGAATTCGACGAGGACACCCACCGCACCCGCGCGGCCGCCCTGGTCCGGCTTCCGGACGGGGCCGAGGTGCGGTCCCACGGATACGCGAGCCGCCATCCTTCCGACAAGAACCAGCCGAGGGTGGGCGAGGAGATCGCGGGAGCCAGAGCGCTCAACGAACTGGCGATGAAGATGCTGACGAAGGCGCACGACGAGATCGACGAGGCCTCCGGCCGGACCTCGCGCCCGCTCGTCTGACATGAGAGGCCGGCCCCTCGAACCCGCTCAGGGGCCGGCCCGGCCGGCGGCCGCGGTCTGCGGATGCGCGGCGGGGGCGGGCGGCCGACTATTGAGGACCGGGCAGCGGGTGGTCCGCGTCCGCCCCAGGAGGTTGACGTGTCGGCCGATGCGTACGCGGAGAGCCCCGTCCCGTTCGACCCCCGTACCCTGGCGGCCCTGGTCGACGGGACCATGGCAGGGGTGGGCGTGTTCGACACCGGGCTGCGCTATGTCTACGTCAACCCGGCCCTGGAACGGATCAACGGCATCCCGGCCGCCGAACACCTCGGACGCACCATCACCGAGGTCCTTCCCTGGCTCGACGCGCGCGAGGACATGATGCGGGCGGTGCTCACCGACGGGAAGCCCCGCGAGATCACCGTCAGCGGCTTCACCGCCCAGGACGCCACGGTCCGGCGGTACTGGCACGGGACGTTCCACCGGCTGGAGGCCGACGGGCGGATCATGGGACTGGCCGGGATCGTGCTGGAGATCATGGCCGCGGACAAGGAGCAGCGCGAGCTGGAGCAGGCCCGGCGCCATCTCACCCTGCTCGACACCGCGGCCGCCCGGATCGGCACCACGCTCGACATGGACACCACCTGCGACGAACTCGTCGACCTCGTCGTGCCGGGGCTGGCGGACATCGCGATGGTCGAGGTGTTCCCGTCCGATGTCGCCCCACCGGTCCGCCCCGCACCTCCCGGGGTGCTGCGGCTGCGGCGGGCGGCGCTGCGGGCCGTGCCGGGGCTGAGGAAGGAGTTGGACGGGTTCGGGCTGACCGGCGAGTACATCGACTACCAGGAAGGCGCGGCCGTACAGCGCTGTCTGCTGGCCAACCAGCCGGTGGTGGAGAACCGCACCACCGATGAACAGCTGCTGCGCTCCGCCCCCGGCCCCGAACGGGTCGCCGCCTACCGCGCTCTCGGGATGCACTCGGCGGTCATCGTGCCCGTCACCGTGCGCAGCGGCCCGCTCGGCATCCTCGGCCTGATCCGGGCAGGCGACTCACCGGACTTCACGGACGAGGACGTGGTGATCGCACGGGAGCTCGCCGGCCGGGCCGCCGTCGATCTCGACCATGCCCGCCGGTACGCCCATGAGCACACCATCGCCCTGGAGCTCCAGCGTTCCCTGCTGTCCGAACCGCACCCGCCGCACCCGCACATCGAGGTCGCCACCCGCTATCTGCCGGCCGGCCGGAGCGTGATGGTCGGCGGCGACTGGTTCGACGTCATCCCACTGCGGGACGGACGTCACCTCAAGGCGATGGGCGATGTGATGGGGCACGGGGTGGAGGCGGCGGTCGCCATGAGCCACTACCGCTCCATGCTGCGGATGCTCGCCGACGACGACCTGCCGCCGCACAGCATCCTGGAACGGCTCGACCGGCTGGTCGAGCGGTCCGGACTGGACCGGGCGGCGACCTGTCTGCTGGCCGTCGTCGACCGGATCGGCGGGGCGTGCGAGGTGGCGAGCGCCGGGCATCTGCCACCGGTGCTGATCGATCCCCGGGTGGGGGCCAGGGTGTGCGACGAGATGACGGTGGGGCCGCCGCTGGGCACCGGGTTCGGCGGGTACCGGACGACGCTGCTGGAGTTCGAGCCGGACACGGTGCTGTTCCTGTACACCGACGGTCTGGTGGAGCGGCGCGACGAGGACATCGACATCTCGGTCGGCCGCCTCAGGGAACTGACCCTGCCGGCCGGCGGCAGCCTCGACGAGCTGCTGGACGAGGTCCTCGAACGGTTCGGTCCGGGTGCCGAGGACGACATAGCGGTGCTGGCCTCCCGCACCCGGAACCCGCAGAAACTGACGCCCGACGCCACCTGACCCCGCCCGGGGTCAGCCCAGCTCCAGGCTGGTGATGCCGAAGAGCCCGGTGCGGTCGATGTCCGGTGCCGGTCCCGTGTACATCCGGGCCGTCTCGAACGACGGGGTGAGGCCCAGCTGTTCGGCGAGCCGCACCGCCGCCGGGTTGACGTCGGGCACGTCGATCGCGACCGGCACACCGGGATCGGCCGCGGCCAGCGCACTGACCAGGGCACCGGCCACCTCGGGCGATTCCGCGTACACCGGACCGATGCGGGACGACGTGCGGCAGGGGCGCATCACGGCCAGACCGCACAGCTCCCCGTCGCGGACGGCGGCCAGCGAGATGCGCGTGGGGTGGGCGATCCACGGGGCGAGGAAGCTGTCCCGGTCGGCCGGGAAGAAGCGGCGGTCGTAGGCGGCCAGCCGGTCGAACGGGACGCTGCGGCCGTCGACGAGCTCCGTACCGGCCGGGACGGGCGGAACGGCGGGCACCAGCCCCTCGTAACGCATGTTCGTCCATGCCGAACGGAAGCCGGACTTACGGTAGTTGGGCTGCTGCGCCACGACCCCGTCGAGCCCGACGTTGCGCCCCTCCAGCCGCGCCATGCCGGCCCGCCAGAGCTGGATGCCGTACCCCTGGCCGCGCAGGTGCGGGCGGGTGAGGTAGAAGCCGAGGAACCCGAAGCCGGAGCCGTAGCGGACGACGGAGACGCTGGAGACCGGCTCGCCGTCGAGGCGGCCGATCAGGAAGCCGCGCGGATCGGTGGCGAAGAAGGCGTGACGGTCGGTCAGCCCGGGGTTCCAGCTCTCCTCGTGGGCCCATTCGGCCAGCATCGTGAGGTCGTCGGCGCTTGCGGTGGTGATCTCGAAGTTCGGCACGGGGCACCTGTACCCGCCCGGGTGGCCGTTTCAACGGCTGTTTCCCGTCACCACCCGCTCCACAGCGGGTGGTTGACGAGCGGCGCCGCCTCGGCGAGCCGGGCCGCCCGGACGGGGGCGGGGGCAGCCGTACTGTCAGGTCCCGCACCCGCCTTCGCCGCTGGGACGGACATGCGCGGTCGCGAGGCCCTCCGTGCCCTTCCAGGCGTACGGATCGCTTCCGGCCACCAGCACGACGTCCCGGTAATCGTGCCTGGCCACCCACTCCCCCTCGGGGAGAGCGCCCCAAGGCAGCAGGGACGAGGCGGACATGTAGTGGTTGACCAGGGCTCGGCGGAAGCCGCGCTCCGCCGAGTTGGGCAGCGAGCGGTGGAGCAGATAGCCGTTGAAGAGGACGACGGTGCCGGCGGCGACTTCCACCGGCACCGCATCCTCGTCCCGGTAAGGGAAGTCGTACGCCTCGTCGGAGCAGTCGAAGCGGGCGTCCTGCTGTGCGCGGGCCGGGTAGATGACACCGCGCCGGTGGGAGCCGGGCAGCACCCAGAGGCAGCCGTTGCGGACGGTGGCGTCGTCCAGGGCGATCCAGGCGGCGGTGAGCGAGCGGTCTCGGGTGGGGATGAAGTACTCGTCCTGGTGCCAGGCCTGCCCGGGCTTCCCTTCGGACTTGATGAACAGCATCGACTGCATGGCCTTGACGTCCGGCCCGATCACCTCGGTGAGGGCGGGCACCAGGGCCGGGATGGAGAGGGCGGAGCGCAGGACGGGCGAGACCTTGTGCGGCTGGTGGATGCAGAGGTAATTCCGCATGGTGTCCGCGTCGCGCTCCTCCGGGGTCCGGGGGTCGGCAGCGTCGGACTGCTGCGCTTCATTCGTATGTTCGAGAGCTCCGGGCAGTGGCCCGCGCTCGCCACGGCAGACGGCCGCGGCCTCGGCACGCAGCTCGCGGATGCCGTCCTCGTCCAGGACGCCGGGGAGCACGGCGAAGCCGTTCTCGGCGTAGTGCGCCAGGTCGTAGCGGGCCGGGTCGGCGTGGGAGTCGGTGTGGAGGTGGGGCTCGGCGGGCGCCATGCGTCCGGCGCGGGAAGCTGTGGTCATATGCAGCAGCATCCGGTGGACGGGTGGCGGAGGTCCATGCCCGGTAGCGCCTCGGGGATGACCGATCCGGACATGGACGCGGGGCGCGTACGCGACGCAGCTGTGCCTGGCACACTCGTGGAATGCCACCTGCACCGACTGCCCCCCTCGACCGCCACCGGGCCGATTCCCGCGTCGCCGCGCTCTTCGGTGGACTGGCCGACTACCCGCCCGGTGCCGCATTCGGGCCGCGAAGGCTGGCCGATTGGGAGCTGGTGTGGGTGCTGAGCGGCGGCGCGGAGTGGCAGCGCGGCCCCGTCCGGGTCGAGCTGGTCCCGGGGCGCCTGCTGCTGCTCCCGCCCGGTCCGCCGGATGTCTTCGACTGGTCCCGGCACGGCCCCACCCGCCACGGCTATCTGCACTTCCGGATAACCGATCCGGACCTCGCCGCCCGGATCGGACCCCGGCCGCTGCTGCGGGAGTTGACCGACCGCGACCCACAGCGCGCCCTCGCCCAGTACCTGCTGGCGCTGATCCCCGGATCGGGCCCTCCGGAATGGCCGGAGCAGGCGACCCGGGCGCTGGAGCTGCTGCTGGAGATCATGCTGGACGGGCCGCTGCCCGGTGGCGCGGAGGACCTCCGGTTGCCTGCCCCGGTGCTGGACGCGGCAGAGGCGGTGGCCGCCCAATGGTGCCGGGACGGCAGGCCGGGGGTCGTGCGGCTCGAACAGATCGCCGCGGCGGCCGGACTGTCGGAACGCCAGCTGGGCCGGGTGTTCCGGCAACGGCTCGGGGAAGGGCCGGTGAAGGCATTCGAGGTGGTCCGGCTGTCGCGGGTCGCGGAGCTGCTGGCCCGCTCCAATCTGACACTGGCCGCGGTGGCCCGCAGCTGCGGCTACGCCAGCCCGTACCACCTCTCCCGGCGTTTCAGCGCCGAGTACGGGGTCTCGCCCCGGGAGTACCGGGTCGGGGCAGGCGGGCAGGACGTCGACGGGGGCAGCGGATCCTTCCTCCGCCCGGACCCGGTCGCCCGCCGCGGGCTCACCGCCCTGGCCAGGGTCGTCGCCCAGGCCGAGGACCGGCGGCGCGACGGCACGGCCGGACCTGGGGACCTCTGAGCGGCCCCGGTTCGGGCCGGGCCGGGTCACCGGGGTCCGCGCGGCGGACCGGAGAGGATCAGACGAACAGGAACACGCCCGCCGTCGCGGCGCCCAGCGAGCCCCCGGCGACCGTCTGCGCCACCGAGTGGTATCCGAGCGCGACGCGGGACCAGCACACGGCGACGGTCATCACACAGGCGAGCAGCCACCACGGCGAGTGGACCGCGGCGAGCAGGGCGACCACGGCCGACGCGACCGCGGCGTCCACCGAGATCTTCCAGGCCGTGTTGACGGCCAGCAGGACCACGGTCATCGCCCAGAGGGCGAGCATCGCCGCGAGGATGCCGGTGGGGGCGTGGCCCAGGACCATCACCAGCGAACCGGCGCCGATGGAGCCGAGGATGACGAAGAAGATCGGGGCCCGCTTGGTGCGGTCGACGACATGGCGGTCGCCCCAGGTGCCGCGCCCGCGTTCCCACTCGATGTACCCGGCGGGTATCAGGCCCGCGCACAGGGCGCCGAGGAATCCCCAGAGCAGGCCGGTCCAGTGACCGGCGGCGGCCACGCCGATGCCGAGCATGCCGGCGAGCAGGAGGTTGCGGGGCTGAAAGACATCGGTGACGGTGCGCGCGATGGCACGGTCCGGCGATGCGGTGGTGTCGGTGGTGTCGGTGGAGGTCATGCTGTCTCCTCGGTGGAGGCCGTGCGGGGGGCTGCGGTTGCGGTGGACGGGCCGGGTGCGGCGTCCGCCAGCACCTGTGCCACCCGGTCCTGCGGGACCGTCCGGTACGCGGTGGACACCCTGACCAGCCAGGCCACCTCACCGTCCTGGTCGGTGGCGTGCTGGGTCTCCACCGCGGCGGCGGCGGAAGCGGGCGCGCCGCCGTTCTTCGCGGTGAGCGCCGCCTTGATCCAGTAGGCCTCGGCGAGCGGGCCCGCCCGGTCCGGGTCCGTGCCGCCGTCCGCCGCGGCGGCGGCCTTCGCGGCCGGGAGCAGGGTGTCGGGCACGTAGTGGCGCAGCTTCTCCACCGCGTCCGCGATGTCGGTGGCCCAGCGGTCGATCCGCAGGTCCGCGGGGGTGTCGAAGCGGGTGGATGACGTGCTGGGTCTGGTACGCGGTCGGCCGGCGGCGGTAGAGCACGAAACTGGTCCCGCCGGTCTTCAGACGAAGTCCACAGGCGGCGTTGACACGGGCCAGCCGGTCGGGCATCTCGTGCAGCACGATGGTGCGGCCGCGGGCCGCTTCCATGTTCGCCACCAGTGCGTCGATGGAGAAGGGCGCGGGGATGGGCAGGTCGGCCAGCCCGGCCTCGCACTCCTTCCGTAGTTCACGCAAGGACATGGCGGGCTACTTCTCCGGCTCGCCATGGGCGGCGCCGCCGTCGGCCGCGCCCTGCCGGTCCCTGGCGTCCTCCAGCAGGGAGATCGCGAACTGCAGCAGCTCCGGCGGGAGACCGTCCTCGTCGAGGCCGCGCCCGGCCACTCCGCTGATCTCTCCCGTACGCCGCATCGCGAGGAACTGCAGACCGGCGACGACGTCGTCGACGACCTCGGACTCCTCCTTGAAGAACCGCCAGTCCACGCCGAAGCCCAGACCGAGCGCCTTGAGGATGTCCTCGGAGGGCTGGGTGACCTTTCCGGCAAGGATGTTGGAGAAGTAGCTGTGCGAGAGCGACCCGCCGCGCTCCTTGACCAGATCAGCGAAGACGCGCCCCGAGATCTTCTGGCCGGGGAATGTCTTCTCCACCATGTACTCGACCTTCTGCTGCAACGTCCGCAGCTCCGGCGCGCGTTCCTTGACGCTGTCCATCCGGCCCCCCACGTATCCGCTCCCGTCCGGTCGGTGTTCACCGCCGTCGATTCGGTCAACGGGCTCGTACTGTAACGAACCCTGATGTGGCGTCCTGGGCGCGGTTGGCGGTACGGGAACGGGCTTGCGTAAACACGCAACGTCACTGTTAACTCGAAAAAACACGGGCAGGGGACCACGAGGGGAGTCCCCTGCCCGTGAAATCGACGCGTTCCGCGCGAATTCGCCACGGACAAAAGGTGCATGGCGCACGGACATGTTGTGCGGGCATACGTGTAGCCCTTCACGACGGGGGATGCGTGAAGGGCTACCCCTGCATTATGACTGCTGGTCAGGTCGTCATCAACCGGCCTCGGGTCCGACGGGCGCGCGTGTCGGGTCGCGGGGTGCGACGGCGACGGGCTGGTGGGAGGGCGTGTGCCGGCGGCGCCGTGGGCAGGTGGGCGGGCTTGCCGGTGGATATTCGTCGCGGCGGAACAAAATTTCCTGCAATTCCTGACGGTGTGCCCAGCGGAAAGGGATGGCGGGAAATTCGAAGGGAATTCTCCGGGTATGTGGTGAAGTGAAATTACTTGCCGCATCCGGTCGGTTCCTCCGTGCTATTCTGGGCGCAGTCGCGGTTGTGTCCCCCGAAGTCTTCGCCCACTGCCCGGACATCGTCGGCACCGGATTTCCGGGAGCTTGCAGGGCGGTCGGCGGGTGAACTCCGGCGTCACACAGGGCCGGAGTTCCCCGCAGGCGGGGAACAGCACCTCCGCCCCATCCCGTCGCCCCGGTCTTTTCGCAGCCGGGCTTTGTCCAGGCTTGTCAACGGCCCGTTCCTGCGATTCCTGCGCCGCCCGCCGGTGCAGCGAATTCCTCGATACGCGCCCCATCGAGGAAGGGTTCCGTATGGACCGAGACCGTAGCCGCGACCAAGGCCGCGACCAAGGCCACGACCGCAGTCACGACGGCGATCGCACCGCACGTTCGGACCATCGGAATTCCGGTGCGCCCGCACGGCGTTACGGTGGCCCCGGCCGCAGGACCGCCGCCGCGCGGGGCGAGTTCGCGCTGCCGGAGACCATCACCCCGGCGCTGCCCGCCGTTTCGTCCTTCGCGGAGCTGGAGCTGCCCGGACCGCTGCTCTCGGCGCTCACCGCCGAGGGCGTCACCACGCCGTTCCCGATCCAGGCGGCCACCCTGCCGAACGCCCTCGCGGGGCGCGACGTGCTGGGCCGCGGCCGCACCGGCTCCGGCAAGACGCTCGCCTTCGGCCTGGCCGTGCTGGCCCGGACCGCGGGCAGGCGGGCCGACGCCCGCCGGCCGTCGGCCCTGGTCCTCGTCCCGACCCGGGAACTGGCCCAGCAGGTCACCGACGCGCTCACCCCGTACGCCCGTGCGCTGGGGCTGCACCTTGCGACCGTCGTCGGCGGCATGTCGATCGGCCGGCAGGCCGCCGCGCTGCGCTCCGGCGCCGAGATCGTCGTCGCCACACCGGGCCGGCTGAAGGACCTCGTCGAGCGCCGCGACTGCCACCTGGACCGGGTCGCCGTCACCGTCCTCGACGAGGCCGACCAGATGTGCGACATGGGGTTCATGCCACAGGTCACCGAACTGCTCGACCAGGTGCGGCCGCAGGGCCAGCGGATGCTGTTCTCGGCGACCCTGGACCGTGACGTGGACCTGCTGGTCCGCCGCTATCTGCACGATCCGGTGGTCCACTCGGTCGACCCGGCGGCCGGCGCGGTGACGACGATGGAGCACCACGTGCTCTACGTGCAGGGCGCGGACAAGTACGCCACCACGACGGAGATCGCGGCCCGCGAGGGCCGGGTGATCATGTTCCTGGACACCAAGCACGCCGTGGACAAGCTCACCGGCCATCTGCTCGGCAGCGGGGTGCGGGCCGCCGCGCTGCACGGCGGGAAGTCCCAGCCGCAGCGCACCCGCACCCTGGACCGGTTCCGCAGCGGGCAGGTCACGGTGCTGGTCGCCACCAACGTCGCGGCGCGCGGCATCCACATCGACAACCTGGACCTGGTCGTCAACGTCGATCCGCCGACCGACCACAAGGACTATCTGCACCGGGGCGGGCGTACCGCCCGGGCCGGCGAGTCCGGCAGCGTCGTCACGCTGGTGCTGCCGGGGCAGCGCCGGGAGATGGCCCGGCTGATGGCCGACGCCGGGATCACCCCGAAGATCGCCCAGGTCCGTTCCGGCGAGGCCGAACTGAGCCGGATCACCGGCGCGCGCAAGCCCTCGGGGGTGCCGGTCGGCGGCGCCGCACCGGTGCCGGAGCGCGCCGGGAGCGGCGGCCAGTCCTTCCGGGGCCTGGGCAGCCGCCCCACGAAGGCGGGCCGCTCACGCCGTACCGACCTGCCCACCGCGGAGGCACGCGCCGCCGCGAAGCAGCGCCGCGCCAACCGGGGCGGGTAGCGCCCGTCCGCCCGTGAGTCCTGCCCGCCCGGCGGCGCGGTTCACCGGCCGTGCTGTGGTCCGGCGCGGGAGGTGCTCTCACTCCGCTCGCGGATGACGACGATGATGAAGATCACGGAGATCGTGCTGATCAGTCAGCGATCCACCGCGGACACCGGTGGATCAAGGCCCGCCCACCCGGTGGCCGTCGGCGCCTGCCGTTGGAGTGGCGCCGGGCCGGGAACCGGCGTGGTGCCGGGCGCGGGGCGCGGACGGTCGCCTAGCGTCGGCGCTTGACGGACCGCTGTCGGCGCGGAACGGGTTTGATCGCCCGGCGCTCGGTGACGGCTCCTCCCCAACGGCGTTCCCCTGCCACCGTCTCGCATTGCGGTGGCAGGGGACGCCGACCGCAGGCCCTACGGCCAGGGCCTCTCGTTTGGATCAGGCCGGCCTGATCCAAACGAAAGACCCTAGAGCGCCCTCGCCAGCGCGACCCCGGCGAACGCCGCGCCCAGCCCCGCCGCCACACTCCCCACGACATTGGCCACCGCGTAGGACTTGGCCCCGCCCTCGGCCAGCCGCAGCGTCTCGTAACCGAACGTCGAGTACGTGGTGAGCGCCCCGCACAGTCCCGTGCCGATCAGCAGGTGCAGATGCGAGGAGGCGGCGCCGGCCGCCACCGCGCCGGTCAGCAGGCCCAGGATCAGCGAGCCCGACACGTTGACCGTGAAGGTCCCCCACGGGAAGACGCTGTCGTGCCGGGACTGCACCGCCCGGTCGGTCAGGTAGCGCAGCACCGCCCCGACCGCCGCCCCGACGATCACCAGCAGCCAGTTCACCGGCCCCGCTCCCGCTCGCCGCCGAAGCGGACGATCTCGCACTCGTCCAGGACGACCAGACCGCCGTCCGCGACCAGCTCCTCGATCAGTGGCAGGAACCCGCGGATCCGCTCCTCGGTGTCCACGATCACGACCGCCACCGGCAGGTCCTCGCTCAGCGACAGCAGCCGCTGGGTGTGGATCATCGACGAGGCGCCGAAGCCCTCGATCCCGCGGAACACACTGGCCCCCGAGAGCCCCGCCCGGTGTGCCCGGTGCACGATCTCGGTGAAGACCGGTCGGTGGTGCCATCCGTCGGACTCGCCGACGAGGACCGTCAGGCGCAGGGCCCGTTCCGTCTCCGGGGTCGTCATGGCTGCCTCCAGGCCAGCACGCGGCGGGTCGCCCACACCGCACTCCACACCGCCGCGAGCGCCGCGAACAGCGTCAGTCCCAGGTATCCCAGACCGGCACGGACCCGGCCGGCGTCGACCAGACGCTGGATGTCCACCGCATACGTCGAGAACGTGGTGAACCCGCCGAGCACCCCCGTACCGAAGAACGGGCGCACCAGCCGGTGTACCGGCCGCACCTCGCTGATCACCACCATGAATACGCCGATCACCGCGCATCCGACGACGTTCACGATCAGCGTCGTCCACGGAAAGCCACCCGGGGCGGTGGGCCAGATCAGCGTGGCCCCGTAGCGGGCAGACGCTCCGATCGCACCACCGAGCGCCACCACCGCGACGACGGATCCCTGCGGATTGGGGGCTCCCATGGGCACATGTCTCCTGCCTGCTCCACGCATCAGGCTATCGCCGCCGCCCGCGCCGGGCGCCCCGGGCCGCTCACCGGAGACCGCCCGGAAGCCGTCGGGCGGGTGCTCCCGTCCGACGGCGGTCCCGGCTCGATCCGTGCCTGCACGAGGTCCGCCGGACGAGGCCGACAACAGCACGAGGGCCTCGTCACGCCAGAGCGTGACGAGGCCCCCTCCCCCGGTGTGCCGCCGCTCGTCAGCCGTAGGTGACGTAGCAGCTGTCGGTCACCAGCCTGCGTCGATCAGGCCTGTCACCGCGACGTTTCGTGCCACGATTCGAGCAGGTTCGAAGGGACGGCCGCGAGACCGACGCGACCGGACAGCGGGAGGGTCATGATCGAGCTCACTGTGGACGCCTCCGGGCTCGCGCGCTCCCGCTTCGCTGTCTCGCCGTTGAACGAGGTCGTCGCGACGCTGCTGCCCTGGGGCCTGCAACCGGCCCCTGACGCCGATCCGTGGGTCGCTCGCGCACGACGCGTCCTGCGCCGGGCCCGGCTGCCGCTGCTGTCCGAACTGGCCCTGGACGGGGCCGGATACGTGCCCGACTTCCTCAGCCCGCATCCCTGCGGGCCCTCCCCGACCGTCGAGGAGGAGCTGGAACAGGTCCGGCGCACCCCGCCCGAACGCGTCCTGAGTGAGCTGGCGGCATTGCGCGACGGGCGGCCGCGGAACGGTCTCGCCGGTTCCGAGCTGCCGGAGGGAGTGCGGCGGGCCATGTCGCGGGGCGGTGCGCACGTGGCCCGGCAGGCGGCTGACGAGATGCAGCGCTACTGGGAGCTGGCCTTCGCCCCGCACTGGGAGGCCGCCAAGGCCGCTCTCGATGCGGAGGTCGACCGGTGCGCCGGCGTGCTGGCCCGGCAGGGAGCGGCCAGGCTTTTCAACTCCCTGCATCCCGGCATCCGGTGGGATGAGGGCACCCTGCGCGTCGAAAGTTACTTACGGATCGCGCTGCCGGCGCCCCTGGTGGTCGTCGTGCCGTCACTCGTCGCACCTGGGCTGGGCGTGAGCGTGGACCCCACGCGCGAGGAAAGCCGGTCCCCGATGCTCGTCTATCCCGTGCGTGCCAAGGCCATCACCGGCACCATCGCTCCAACGGTTCCCTCCGCCGAGATGGCCCAGCTGCTCGGCCCCACCCGTGCCGGGCTGCTCGCCGCGCTGACGCAACCGGCCTCCACCGCGCAGCTGGCGGCACGTCACTTCCTCAGCCCCGCGACGGTCTCGTACCACCTGGGCGTACTGCACCGGGCCGGCCTCGTCGCCCGCGCCCGGTCCGGCCGATCGGTGCTCTACCGCCGTACGCCCGAAGGGTCCCGGCTGGCGTGATGGAGCAGCGATCTTTAGATGGCCGATACGAGTTGCGAGGGCGCGCGGCAGTCGGGGCGACGTCCATTTCAGCGCCGCTTTTTCACTCGATGGGTGACCCGCGCGATGTGCGCAGCTGGGCAGGATTCCCGGGCTCGGATCAGCAGCCGAGCAGCGTTCTGCCTCGTGAGAGAGACAAGGAGCACCTCTTGAAGCGCATGGGACCTCTGTCCGGCCGTACCGTTCTCGCCGCGACCGCCTCGATCCTGCTGCTGGCCGGCACCGCGCAGGCCGCGCCGGCGAAGTACGCGCGGCACGCGGATGCCGCCGCCGAGTTGAAGAAGGCGGGCATCACCTGGACGTCCAGCGGCAACTGTTCCGACTGGAACAAGAAGACGTGTACGTCATTCACCCAGATCAACAAGGCGTCCGTCGCCGGCCTGATCGCATTCAAGAAGGCCAGCGGCTGCAACGTGATCGTCACCGGCGGCACCGAGAAGGGCCACGCCTCCGGTACGTACAGCCACCGCAACGGTTACAAGACGGACATCTCCACCAAGGTCGCGTGCGTGAACAACTACATCACGCAGAAGTTCGCGAAGGCGGGGAAGCGCAGTGACGGCGCCGCCCTGTACAAGTCCCCCGCCAAGAACGTGTACGCGAACGAAGGCAGTCACTGGGACATCACGCACTACAACAGCAAGGCCTAGCAGCCTCCCCCGACCCTGAGTTGAGGCCATGCCCGTCCGCCCTCGGCGGGGGACGGGCATGGCCTCACTCTTGTCATCCGTTCATCTCAGCCGGCGACCCGGCTACCGGTCACCCCGTCAGCAGTTCGGGATCACCGCACCGTTGTTGTCCCGCGCCTCGTCGTTGCCCCAGCGGGACAGGTAGTACGCCGAGACATACGCGCCACGCCCGTTCTTGCCCGCGTACACCGTGTCCAGGTCCGTCTTCAGCCACCAGTGGTTGTAGCTGGAGCCGGAGCCGACCTGGGCGCCCCACACCTTGCAGTAGACGTAGTTCGTTCCGGCGTTCAGGACGCCCTGCGCGTCGCCCGTGTTGGGAGCCGCGTACCCGGTGGCGTTGGCGTAGGTGTCGACCCAGTACTTGCCGCCTCCACCGCCGCCTCCGCAGCCGTTGTCGCTGGTCAGGTACTTGCTGTGGTACGAACCGGGGTACGGGGCGAGGGACTGGCCGTTGATCGTGATGGTCTGGCCGACACCGTTGTACAGCTGCTCGTAGTGGATGTGGGCACCACTGCTGTTGCCGGTGGAGCCGGTCACGCCGATCTGCTGTCCCTGGGAGACGGAGGCGCCGTCGGCTACGGAGTACGAGGAGAGGTGGAAGTAGTACGTCTTCCAGCCGCCGCCGTGGTCGATGACGATGTAGTTACCCGCACCGCTCGGCTGGGAGTAGCGGTACGCGGTCCCACCGGACGAGGCGAGGACGGGGCTGCCGGCCGTGGTTCCGCCGTCGGTACGGATGAAGTCGAGGGCGGATCTGACCTCCGCCGAGTGGTGGCCGTAGGTCCAGGTCTGGCCGCAGGGGAACGGTGCCTTGAAATTCGGCGCCGCGGCAGCGGGGGTCGCGGTGAGCAGGCCCGCGACGAGGGCCACCAGGCCCAGCAGGGCGATACGTATCGAGCGCATGCGTGGTCAATCCTCCGAGTCGAATCCGGGTGAGGTACCGAGGGAATGGGAAGACAGCAATCCGGTTGAACGGACCCAAGAGTGCCGTAAGTTGGGCTGCCCCAATAGACCCATGAGCCCCCGAGTCCCCATACCGTCCGCGCCAAAGAGGTGCGATCGGTGCGATCCGGCTAAGACCGACCGGCAAAGGGGGTGCGGACGGGCATGGCGGGCGAACCGATCGGCTGAAGTGGATCACTGGTACCCCGCAGCCTGCCCCGCCCGTCACCGCCCCAGCCCCCCGCAATGACCGGTCCAAGAGGCCACTTGGACGGGGAAAACGCAACTTCGACACGGCCCGCAGAGGCAGCTACCTTCACCTGGTCTTCGGCGGTTGCCCGCGGTCGCAAAGGGGTTCCTTCAGGCTGAGCCGCCCGCGACGGGATGAGTTGGTCACGCCCCACGATTCCTCGCCCCCATGCGTAGGCCGCCGAACCGGGTCCACACCAGGCACCCCCAACCAAGGAGAGAAGCATGCCCCATCTTGCTCTGTACACATTCGGCGTCCTGAAGTCACCTCTCGCCGATCCTGCGCCTCTCACGCGCGAGTTGTACGACAGTGGTGAGGCCGTCTACCCGGAGATCAGTCGGCACCCCGGGTACCTCGCGCATGCTGAAGCGGCAGACGGCGACCGGGGCATGCTCTTCGAGGCGGACTGGGGTGCATGGGGAGAGTTCGCCGTACCGACCTGGTACGGCAAGGGCCGTACGGTGGAAACCACCGCCCTGGCCGCGACTCTCTCGCTCTGGACCGGCCTGCGCCCCGCCTTCGACGCCATCTACACCGGTCTGCACCGTGAGGCGCTGAACAGGCGTTACGACTGGTTCGAGAGGACAGGACACCCGAGTTACGTGTTCTGGTGGGTCTCCGACGACGTGATACCCACCTGGCAGGACGGGGTTTCCAGGCTGGAGTACCTCCACGACCACGGCTCCGCGCCGCACGCCTTCACCTTCCATCACTCGTTCGCCCCGGACGGAACTCCGACCAGGATCAAAGACATCGGGCCGAAGAGCGACCAGGTTCGCTGACAAGGAAGCCTGAACGACTGGGGTCGCTGTCAAACGCCTCGATTGAATGACGGTGAACAGATGCGTCTGCGCTACGGCGGATCCGCCAGTACCTGGGCTTTGCTTTCTACCTCGCGAGCACCAATGAGTACCAGGACGCCATCCTGCCCACCAGCGGCTTCGCCGGCACCGCCGAAGACGCCCTCGACTGCGCCCGCGGCCTCTACCTGACCGAGCCCAGCATCTGACCCCGCACCACACACAACACAGGCTCCACAGCCAACCCCCGAAGGATTTACGGAGCCGGCCGCTGAGCCGGGGGCCTCACCGCGTCCGCCGGTGGGAGCGGCGCAGCCCGTTCTCCTCGGCGACCCTGGCCCGGAGCTGCTGTATCGACGTGGAGTCCGTGGCTTCGTCGTCCCCGCCGGAGCGGCACCGCGCGCACTCGCAGGGGGGCCAGCGCAGCGGGTTGAACTCGGGGAACTCCGGCTCGGGCGCGGGCTCCTGCTCCCTCATGCCGATCCCCGTTCCGTGCAGTCCGCCGTGCCCCGGTGGCGCCGGAGCAGCACCCGGCAGTCGGTCGCCCCGCTGTAGTCGTGCTGATCGTTGGCGAGGGCCTCGGCCAGCCGGAGCTCCTGGCACCCGGGACAACAGCCTTCTGTTTCACGCCTGTTCTCGGCGAGCACGGATAACTCCTCTCCGTAGTCATTCCACTACTAAGAGGGCTCAGGTTGGCCTAGAGTCGAGAGTGCTTCAACTTGTTGGGTGCGAGCGAAAAGTCAGGTGACAGCCGTTGAACCGCAAGGAGTTGGACCCCGAGAGCAGCCCGGAGGCCGCCTTTGGCGCACGCATCCGCAGCTTGCGAGAAGAGCGCGGATGGAAACAGGAGGAGTTAGCCGAGCGGATGGGCTACTCCGGCACGCACATCTCCGCCGTCGAAACTGGTCGCAAGATGCCGACTCTTCGGTTCTCGCGCAATGCGGACCAGGTTTTCGGCACCGGGGAAACAGCCGACACGTTCGAACGGCAGTACCGCGAGATCCGGCACGGTTCGCTGCTGGAGGGCTTCCCGCAGTACGTGGGCTACGAAGGACGCGCCGCGGAGATCCGGCTGTACGAAGTCGGAATCATTCCCGGGCTGTTGCAGACGCAGGGGTACGCGAGGGCGTTGGCGGAAGGCGACGTGTGGCGCGGTTCCATCACGCCCGAGCAGGCAAGCGATCGCGTCTCGTTCCTGGCGGAGCGCCAAGCTGCGCTGGTACGGCCCCGTCCGCCCACAACGCTGGTGGTGATGGACGAGAGCTGCGTCCGCAGGCGGGTCGGCGGTGACGAGATCATGGCTGCCCAGCTCGACCGGCTGCTGGAGTTCGCCGAGCTGCCGAACACCGTGCTTCAGATCGCTCCTTTCGACATGGCGGAGCGCCGCCCGTTCAACCTTCCGATGAACCTGCTGACGCTGTCGGACCTGTCCGCCGTCGCGTACGCGGAGTCCCAGATGCGGGGCCACCTTGAGCGTGACACGACCTTGGTCCTCCCCCTGCTGGCGGCCTACCATCAACTACAGGCCGAAGCGCTGTCCCAGGCGGCATCGGTGGCCATGATCCGTGAGGCACGAAAGGGCACCCCGTGACGACCACGACCGAGTCTCCCCGCTGGTTCAAGTCTTCGTACAGCTCCAACGGCGGCAACTGCATCGAGGTCGCCGCCAACCTCGTCGGCTCGCTCGGCGTGGTCCCCGTTCGTGACTCCAAGAACCCGTGCGGCCCGGTGCTGAACACCTCCGCCGCCTCGTTCGCCTCCTTCGTGGCGGGCGTCAAGTCCGGGCAGTTCGGCGCCGTCTGAGCTCACCAGGGCGGGCGTATGCGATCCCGAAGTCCCCATCGTGCAGCGCGCGGTGGGGCTTCTCGTTGTCCGCATTGCGCAGCCGGGGGCTAACCCCACCGCTATCCGGCATGCCTCCCGGATGGGTTGAGCGATGGTGCTCAACAAGGCTTGTGGCATGAGGACCTACGGAAAATCTGCCGCCTTCGTCGCCCTGTCCGTCACCGCCGTAGCCACCGCTCTCACCGGGGCCGCGCCCTCGCAAGCCGCCGCGTCGGCCAACTCCGCCCCCGCGCTCTCCTGGCGGTCCTGTGCCCAGGACGGCGGCCCGGCCACCCAGGAGTGCGCCGAACTTCCCGTACCGCTCGACTACCGCGACCCGGGCGGCCCGCAGATCTCCCTCGCGGTGACCCGGGTGCGCAGCGACCGTCCGGCCGCCCGGCGCGGGACGCTGATCGTGATCCCGGGCGGGCCGGGCACCTCCGGGGTGCAGCGGGTGACGCAGAAGGCGGAGCGGTTGCAGCGGGAGACGGAGGGACGGTACGACATCGTGAGCCTCGACCCGCGCGGGGTCGGCGGCAGCCCGAAGGCGAGCTGCGGGCTCGACCCGGAGGACCGGGAGATGGTGAACCTGCGGTCCTGGCCCGGCGCCGACGGCTCGATCACCGAGAACGTGACACGCTCCCGGCGCGTCGCCGAGGCCTGCGCCCGCAACGGCGGAGCGATGCTGCGGAGCCTCACCTCGGCCAACGAGGTACGGGACATCGAGCGGTTCCGGCAGGCGCTCGGCGAGGAGAAGCTGTCGGCCTGGGGGAGCTCGTACGGCACCTATGTGGGAGCCGTGTACGCGCAGAAGTACCCGCAGCACACGGACCGTTGGGTGCTGGACAGCAGCGGGGACCCGAATCCGTCGCGAGTCGCCAAGGGCTGGCTGGCGAACATGGCCGTGGGGGCGGCCGACCGGTTCCCCGACTTCGCGCGCTGGGCCTCGGACCCGGCCAGGGATGCGGAGGGGCTGCGACTGGCGCAGCGGGCCGAGGACGTGCAGCCGCTGGTGCTGGACCTGGCGGCGCGGCTGGACCGTGAACCGAGGGAGTCCACCACGCCGGGCGTCCCGCTGACCGGCAACCGGCTGCGCCAGGCGATCCAGCTGGCGCTGTACGAGGACGAGGCGTTCGCCGGGCTGGCCGGGCTCGTCCGGGCGGCCGGGGACACCTCGTCGAAGCCGGTCCTGCCCGCCGCGCTGAGCGGGCCGATACCGGACGCGGACGCGGCGGTCACGGTCGGCGTGATCTGCAACGACGTGCGCTGGCAGGGCACGGTCGCCTCGTACGCGCGGGCCGTCGCTGCCGACCGCGTGAAGTACCCGCTGACCGCCGGGATGACGGCGAACATCACCCCGTGCACCTTCTGGAAGGACGAGCCCGCCGACCGGCCGACCAGGATCACGGACCAGGGGCCGTCCAACGTCCTGATGATCCAGGGCCTGCGCGACCCGTCGACCCCGTACTCCGGCGCCCTGAAGATGCGCGCCGCTTTCGGTGACCGGGCCCGCCTGGTGGCCGTCGACCACGGCGGGCACGCCATGTACCTGGGCCACGGGAACGCCTGCGGTGACCGCGCGGTCACCACGTTCCTGAACACGGGGAAACGGCCGGCGCGGGACGCGTACTGCGCGGACTGAGCGTGACCTGGGCTGCGGCTGGGCTACGACGACCGGGCTGCGGCTGGGCTACGACGACCGGGCTGCGACTTGGGCAGGCGCTCCGCTCAGTCGCAGCCCGGCGTGTTCAGTCGCAGCCCGGCGTCACATGTCCGCTGTTCCGGGCCTGTGCCAGCAGGGAGACGACCTCCTCGTCGGACGTCTGGCCGAAGTCCCGGTACCACTCGCCGACCGCGAAGAACAGGCGCGGCACCGACAGGCACACCACCTCGTCCGCGCTCCGGCGCAGCCGCACGACCGCGTCCGGCGGCGCCACCGGCACGGCCACCACCAGCCGCGCCGGCTGCTGCGCCCGTACCACCAGGCAGGCCGCCTCGGCCGTGGCGCCGGTCGCGAAGCCGTCGTCCACGACGATCACCGTCCGGTCGGCGAGCGGGGTCCGTGCCCGGCCGGCGCGGTACACCTGCGCCCGGCGTACGAGCTCTGCCGCCTCGACCCGTTCGACCGCCGCGAGATCCTGCTTACCGGCCAGCATCCGGCCGACGACGTCGTCGTTGACGACCCGCACCCCGCCCTCGCCGATGGCGCCGAACGCCACCTCCTCGTGGTGCGGAACGCCGAGCTTGCGGACGACGATCACATCGAGTTCGGCACCGAGCATCTGGGCGACCTGGAAGGCCACCGGGACTCCGCCGCGGGGCAGTCCCAGCACGACGGGTTTCTCCCGTTCGAGGTGGCGCAGCGCCTCGGCCAGCTGCTGTCCCGCGTCCACGCGGTCGGCGAACAGCACGGTGGTTTCACCCCCAGCCGGGGGAGCCGGGGACCGCATGCATACGTGCCCCACCGGCATCCCTACTACCGAAACAACCCCATGTGCGGCGACCTCGCAACTCGGGCAAGGTCGGTTGTATGGGACGAATCGGAGCGGTCCTGATCGATATCGACGGAGTGCTCACGGTGGCGTGGAAACCGCTGCCCGGCACCGTCGCGGCGATGCGGCGCCTGCGCGAGGCAGGTGTCCCGCTGGTCCTGGTCACCAACACCACCTCCCGCACCCGCGCCTCGATCGCCACGAAACTGTCGGGCCAGGGCTTTCCCGTCACGGCCGAGGACATCCTCACCGCCCCGGCCGCCACCGCGGCGCACCTGCGCGAGCACCACCCCGGCGCACGCTGTCTGCTGATCAACTCCGGGGACATCCGGGACGATCTGACGGGCGTGACCCTGGTCGGCGAGGGCGAGGACGAGGAGTCCGGCCACGGCGAGGCGCCGGACGTCGTCGTCATCGGCGGGGCCGGGGACGCCTTCGGCTACGCGGAGCTGAACCGCGCCTTCCGCCATCTGCAGCGTGGCGCCCGGCTCGTCGCCATGCACCGGAACCTGTACTGGCGCACGGCCACCGGGCTCGACCTCGACACCGGGGCCTTCCTCCTGGGGCTGGAGCGGGCGGCCCGGGTCGAGGCGGAGATCACCGGTAAACCCGCCGGATCGTTCTTCGCCGCCGCCCTGGCCCACCTCGGAGTCACCGCCTCCGAGGCCCTGATGGTGGGCGACGACATCGAGTCCGACGTGCTGGCGGCCCAGGCCGCGGGGCTCACCGGCGTACTCGTCAGAACCGGCAAGTACCTCCCCGAGACGCACCGGGCGGCCGAGGGCACCCCGGACCATGTGATCGACTCCTTCGCCGACCTTCCCGGACTGCTGGAGCGCCTGTAGCGGCAGACGCATGCAGGTCGCCCCAGGTCGTCTCAGGACACCGGCGCCGTCTTGGGGATCTCGCCCTCGGTCGTGTTGACGTCGATGACGGAGAACGCCGCACCCTGCGGGTCGGTCAGCGCGGCGAACCGGCCGAACGGCATGGTCATCGGGCCGAACCGCAGGATTCCGCCGCGCTCGGTGGCCTTCGCGACCGCCGCGTCGCAGTCGGCGACGGTGAAGTACACGTTCACGTGCGGCGGGACCTCGGGCGGGAAATCCTCACCCATTTTCATCCGCCCCATGACCGTCTGGTCACCGAGGTTGAACATCCTGAAGTCGACGTGCTCGTCCTCCATCTTCATCATCGTGTAGGGGAAGACGGCGGGGAAGAAGGCGTCGGACTTCTCGGGCTCCCGGGTGAAGACCTCGGCCCAGCAGAACGCACCGGGCACTCTCTGCGCCTCGAAGCCCTCGTGGCTGCCCGCCTGCCACACGCCGAAGACGACACCGCTGGGGTCGCGTGCCAGCAGCATCGTGCCGAATTCGCCGACCTGCATGGGGTCCATCAGTGTCTCGCCGCCGTTGTCCCGGATCTTCGCGGCGGTTGCCTCCGCGTCCGGCGAGGCCAGGTACAGACACCAGGCCGAGTGGCCCTCCTGGCCGGGCATCGGGGGCACCACCGCGGCGACCGCCTTGCCGTCGGCGTACGCCTGCGTGTAGTTGCCGAACTCCGACGAGGACTCGCCGAACGTCCAGCCCAGCACGTCACCGTAGAAGCTCTTCGCTCCCTCCAGGTCGGCGAACATCGCGTCGGCCCAGCACGGAGTGCCCTCCGGTTGTACAGCCATGGCCCTGACTCCTTCGCGCTCGGGTGGGTGGTCCGGCTTTTCACGCTAGCCAGCCGACCGCCTCCCCGCGCGCCGGGAGCGGCGTGCCCCGAGGGCGCCCGGGGCTACCCGGCCGTGCCCCGGCCTGACGTGCATCCGGGCCGCGATCTCGTCGTTTCGGCAGGCCCTCGGCGGTCTGCGCCATGACCTCGCCGGGCGGCGCCCGCGACCGCCCGGAGGCGAGGAACGCCATGCCGGGGCGAGGGGGCCGGTGTGATCGCGGGAAGTTCCGTTCGCGTGGCGCGAGATGGGAGACGTGCGCTACGGTGACCAGGTCATCACGCTCTGTGTGTATTCATGCGCACAGAGCGGCCCCCGGCGGTGCGACAACACCGATCCGAGGGCCTACACCACCAGTGGAGAATGGACCCACCGGAAATGTTGCGTCATGCTATCGCGCCGTCCGCGCGCTATACGAAGGCATCGAACGATGTCGTACGCCATCCGCGTCTGAACAGTGAGCGAAGATCCTGATCCTCCACGTCCAGGGCCTCCCGGGCGATGCCCTGTGCAAGCCGTTGAGCGAGCTCGCCCGCAAACTGGGCATCAAGGGCCGCGCGTACCAGAAGGCGAAGAGGCAGCTCGTCGAGCACGGCTATATGCACGAGCGGCGGAGCCAGGGCGAGGGAGGCCGCTGGCTGACCGAGCAGCTCGTCGCGAACAATCCTTTGACGAGCGAGCAGGCGGGACTCCTCTTACGAGGCACTGCCCCCACAGCCACGGCCACAGCCGCAGCCACAGCCGTAGCCACGGTGCCGCCGCCGAGTACGCAGTTGCCGACGGTCGGCGAACCGGCCCCTCGGGCGGTCGGTGGCTATGAACCGGTAGAAGACCACAGTGATAAGACAACTCCCCACCCACCCTCCGAACCTGAGCCCGCGACCGTTCCCACGCCCGGACCGACCCCGCAGACCACCACGGCGGACCCGGCCCAACTGGCACGTGCGGAACGGGTCCTGCTCTCCCTGCGTCACACCCGCCGTGAACTGTTCCTGGGCGTACGCGAGGCCCGCGCACTCGCCGTGGAGGCCGTCAAGTGGCTCGAACGCGGCCTGAGCGAATCCGACCTCCGCCACGCCCTGCTTGCCGAACGCCCGAGAGAAGGCGTCCGCTCGGCCGTCGGCTTCCTGCGCCACCGCCTGATCCAAAAACTCCCCGAACCTCCGGCCCGGCACCAGCCCTACGAACGCCCGCCCCTGCCCGAACTCGTCGAATGCACGGGCCCCGGCGAGCCACATGTCTTCCGCCCGCTGTTCGGCGAATCCGAATGCCCTTCCTGCTACCGCGCCGCTGCCCGCACCGAACCCGAACCCGTCCCCTGGCGCGAACGCATCGCCAGAATCAACGGCACCCCGACGGCCCTGCCGGCCGAGGTCTGACCGCCGCCCCTACCGCCGCCGGGTCGCCGCCGCGACGGTGGCCATGAGTTCCGCGTCCAGTACGGACGGGTCGGCCAGCCGGGTCGGGGCGGCGAAGGAGTTGAGCAGTGCCTTCGTGACGCGCAGGGCGGCCTCGGGGCGGCGCACGATGGGCTTGGCCCAGGCGGTGACCGCCGCGTCCAGGTCGCTCTCGGGCACGATGCGCTGGAGGACCGACAGCTCGTGCGCCTCGGCGGCGTCGAAGGCGCGTCCGGTGAGGATGAGCTCGCGGGCGCGGGCGGCGCCGACCTCGTGGATGAGCCGGGGCAGTACGCCGCCCCAGGCGGTGGGCAGCCCGAGTGCCAGCTCCGGCAGCCGGAAACCGGCGGTGTCGGCGCCCACGCGCAGATCGCAGGCGAGGGCCAGCGCGAGACCGGCGCCGATCGCCTTGCCCTGGATCCGGGCGATGGTGACGGCCTGGTTGGCGGAGATCGCCTCGCACACCCGGCGGGCCTTGTCACCGGCGATCCGGATGCCCCGCCCGGTGGGGTCCTCGTCGAGCCAGTCGGCGAACTCGTTCCGGTCGCCGCCCAGGCAGAAGTCGTCACCGGCCCCGCTGAGCACCAGCACCCGGACATCGGGGTCCGGAACGGTCAGGACCGCCAGCAGATCGTCCAGCATCGCCTCGGTGACCGCGTTGCCGGTGCCGGGGGAGTCCAGCTCCACGCGGAGGACGGCGCCCTCGCGCTCGGTGCGCACCGTGCTCGGTTGCCGGTGCGGGGTCAGGTACTGCGACAGCGAGAGCTTCATATCGCCACGCTCAGCGAGGTGACCCGCCTGAAGACCAGCCGGGAGGCGTATTCGGCGGGTGCGACGGTGTGCAGGGTGGGGAAGCGTTTCAGCAGCTGCGTCAGGAGCGTGCGCGCCTCCAGGCGGGCGAGGGCCGCGCCCAGGCAGTAGTGCACCCCGCCCCCGAAGGTCAGATGCGTTCCGGAGCGCCGTACGTCGAAGGTGTCCGGGTCCTCGTTGCGCCGCGGGTCGTGGTTGGCGGCACCGTACATGACGTGGACCATGCTGTCCTTGGCGATCGGCACGCCCGCCAGCACGGTGTCGTCCGCCGCGACCCTGGTGTTGATGTGGATCGGCGGGTCGTAGCGCAGGACCTCGTCGACGGCGGCGTCGATGTATCCGGGGTTCTCGCCGAGCCAGGCCCACCGGCCGGGTTCCTTCAGCAGCAGCTCCACCATGGCCGACAGCAGGGTGGCGGTGGTCTCCAGCGAGGCGATGGTGACGAACATGGTGAGCCGGTAGAGGATCTCGTCCGCCGCCTCGCGGTCGGGTTCTCTGGCGTCCCAGTGGTGGATCCAGCCGGTCAGGACGTCGTTGCCGGGGTTGGCCCGGCGCTGCTTCAACAGCTCGGTGAAGTAGCTGCGCAGCTGGAGGGTGGCCTCGGCGGACACGGCGAGCTGCTTCTTGGTCGGCAGCAGCTCCTGGGCGTGCACCTGGTTGTGGGTGATCTCCAGGATGTGCGGGTAGTCCTCGGGCGGTATCCCCAGCCAGGAGCCGATGGTGCTGATCGGCAACTGCTCACTGACCGTACTGACGAAGTCGGCCTCGCCCCAGCGCAGCTTGTCGGCCAGCTCGTCGAGGAGCCGGGTGACGTGCCCCTCGACCTGCGGGGTCAGCCGCGTGATGGTCGACCGGTCGAAGAGGTTGCCGAGGCTGCGGCGCTGGCAGGTGTGCTCGGGTGCGTTCAGCCGGGAGAGGGTCTTGGTCATCTCCTGCGTGGCGACGGCCTCCCAGCGCTCGGTGTCCGCCTGGCGTTCCTGCCACGCGAAGTCGGGCGCCAGCCAGTTGCGTCCGCGCAGCACCTCGCTGCACGTGTCGTAACCCGTGACGAAGTACGCGTCCCAGGGAGCGCGTACGACATCGCCCATCGATCTCAGATCGGCCAGCAAAGGGTAGGGATCAGCCTGCCCTTCGGGTGATTTGAGGCGTTTCAGGAGGGAGATGAGGGCACGGCGGTCGACAGAGGGCCTGTCTGTGCCACATATAGGGCTCACGCAGAGTTCCTTGACCTGGGCTCATGGTTACCGGCAGAACCTACCCCTCCGCATGTGTTGCACATGCGTGGTTCCATGTTGCCCGTGTCACAGAGAAACTCTGCTTCAACCCCTTGTCATTTGTCGCTCGCGCCTCAACTCCCCCTGATTTCAAGGCTGTTGAACGGGCGAAAGTCCGCCCTATGCGCACAAGCCGTACGCCACGGCCTGGTAGATGTTCCTCACACCCTGGAACGCATCCGGGTAGATGTTCATCACACCCGGAACACGTCCAGGAAGGAACTCCACCAGCCCTTCGTCTTCTTCTGCGGCTCCGCGTGGTCGTAGTGCGCCCCCGGCGTCTCGTCCGGGGCGACGTTCCGGGACGGAACGGGCGGCTGCGCCGCCGGTGCCGTGCTCCGGCGCGCCGGGGCGGCACTGAAGATCACGGGCAGTGACACCAGGGCCCGGTGGAAGGGGCCCGGACGCCACTCGACGGCGGAGGGCGGCACCGCGAGGGCGAGGTCGGGCACCGTGTTGAGGATCTTCTCGATCGCGGTGAGCGCGATGAGCTGCGCGGGGGACTTCGCCGGGCAGACGTGCGGGCCGGCGCCCCAGGCCAGATGGGCGCCCTTGCTCAGGGTCTGGCGGGCGTCGGTGAGCGCGGGGTCGCTGTTGGCAGCGGCGAAGCTGATCAGTACCGGGGTGTCCGCCTTCAGCGTCACTCCGCCCAGGTCGATGTCCTGGACCGGGTAGTGCGTCGCGTAGTTGGCGATCGGCGGGTTGTTCCACAGCACGTCGTCGAGGGCGTCCTCGACCAGCATCCCGGTGCCCCGCCGCTGCGTGACCCCGGTGTCGCTGGACAGCATGAGCAGCAGCGCGTTGGCGATCAGATTGCGCTCCGGCTCGACGCCCGCGCCCATCAGCATGACGAGCTGGTCCTTGAGCTCCTCGTCCCGCAGCCCCGCCGGGTGCTGGATCAGCCAGGAGGTGATGTCCTCGCCGGGCTGGCGCCGCTTGAGCGCGACGAGCTCCATCAGACACTCGGTCAGCTCGGTGTTGGCCCGGAGCACGTCCTCGCCGTCGAAGATCGCGGACATGCTGCGGGTCAGCCGGTCACCGATGTCGCCGGGGCAGCCGAAGAGCTGGTTGAAGAGCAGGAGCGGCAGCAGCTTGGCGTAGTCGCCGAGCAGGTCCGCGCTGCCGCGTTCGATGAACTGGTCGATGAGGTAGTCGGCTATCCGCTCCACATCCCGGCTGAGCCGAGTGTGGTTGAGCCGGCCGAGGCTCTCGGTGACCGCCTTGCGCAGCCGAAGATGCTCGGTGCCGTCCGTGAACAGGCAGTTGGGCCGGTACGCCATCATCGGCAGCACCGGGCTGTCCAGCGGTACGCGGCCCTCCCGCAGTGCGGCCCAGCGCCTCGCGTCACGGGCGAAGAAGGACGGATTCTGCAGCACCCGGAGCGCGGCCTCGTGCTGCACGACCAGGGTGGCCTCCACGCCGGGGGCCAGCTCGATCGGGGCGGCGAGTCCGTGCGCCCGGAATTCGTCGTACACGCGCTGCGGATCGGACGCGAACTCCGGCCCGTAGAGCGACGTCTGGCGCTCACCGCGCATCGGGCAACCGGTGGGGGCGCTGTACGGGGTGGATCCCGGCGACGAGTCCATGTGTGATTCCTCGATGTGATCGCGGGCCTCGAAGGGCCCGGACGGTGGACGGAGAACGGGCCCGAGAGCCATCGCCCGAACCGGGCCGTCCGAACGGGCGGCCGGGCGACAGCTTCTCAGAGGCTGTCGGGTGATCTCTGACCGGGCGGCCACGGCCTGGCACGCACGCTTCCCGCGTTGTCGTCGGTCGTCAACGCTCCGCGTCGACTCCCTCCTCCGCCTGGGAATCGCACGCACCGGACGGCGTCCGCTTTCCGGTCCGAGGTCACCCGACAGCCCCTCAGGCCACGTGTGCCAGAAGGTGCTGGACCAGAGTGATCAGGGCCTGCGCGGACGACTTCTCGTCCCGGGCGTCGCAGTACACGACCGGGGTGTCCGGCAGCAGATCGAGAGCCTCGCGCAGCTCCTCCTCGGCATGCCGGGAGTACGGATCGAAGCTGTTGACCGCGACTGCGTACTCCAGCCCGTACGTCTCGACCAGGTCGATCACCGGGAAGGTGTCGGCGAGACGGGCCGGGTCGACGAGGAGCAGCGCGCCGAGCGAGCCGCGCGCCATGTCCTCCCACAGCTCGACGAAGCGCTGCTGGCCCGGCGTGCCGAACAGGTACAGCACCAGTTCGTCGCTGAGCGTCAGACGGCCGAAGTCCAGCGCGACCGTCGTGGTCACCTTGTCGGGTGCCCCGCGCAGATCGTCGATGTGCGCCCCGGCCTGGGTCATCCGCTCCTCGGTGCGCAGCGGAGTGATCTCGGAGAGGGTGCCGATGAGCGTCGTCTTGCCCACGGCGAAGTGCCCGACGACGAGAATCTTCGCCGCACGCCGCACCGCGTCCGGCACATAGATGCTGTCAGCCGAACCGGACGTGGAGTCCATGCAACACCTCTTCGAGGATCTTCCTGTCAACGAGCTGAGCCGCCGGCGGCGCCTTGCGGCGCATCAGGTGACCTTGTTCCGCCAAATCGTTCAGCAGCAGGCGCGCCACACCGACCGGCTGGCCGAGGTGGCCCGCCACCTCGGCCACCGACAGATAGCCGCCGGAGCACAGCTCCCAGATGGCCCGGACCTCCGGGCTCGGGTTCGGGGGCGGCTGCCGGTCGGGTGCGATCGTGACCAGGGTGACGAGGGAGAGGTCCTCCGCATCGGGCAGGCCGCGCCCTCCGGTGATCACGTAGGACCGGACGAACCCGCTGTTGACCGCCTGCTCCTCGCCCGGCGTCGTCATAGGCCGATTCCCGCGTCCTGGCGGGGAGGTGTGGTCATCGCCTTCCCCAGCGCGGTGACCTGTTGCTGCATGCGGAAGGACATGGCCTCCATGTCCACATCGGCCGCCGCGGCCGCCGCCAGGTAGGCGCCGGTGCCCGCCGCGATCAGGAAGATCCAGCCGTGGTCGTACTCCAGCAGCGTCTGGCGCCAGCGGCCCGGGGCCTGGGCCCCGATGAAGGGTGCGACGGCCCGGCTCAGCGACTGCATGGAACTCATCGCGGCCGCCACGGTCTCCGCGTCGTCCCGGCCGATCTCACTGGAGCTGGCCAGCAGCAGACCGTCGGCGGAGACAAGGATCGCGTGCCGTGCGCCGGGTACCTGGAGCACATCGTTGAGCACCCAGGACAGATCGGGGTTCACTGGAACTCGGGTCCTTCCATCGTCGTCATGTCACGCCCGGACCGGGTACCGCGCTGGAACGCGCCCAGGCGGGAAGCGGTCTCCTCGTTGCTGCGCACCGGCCCTGGCTCGGCCGGCGGCACCACCGACACCGGGCTCTTGCGACGACGCTTGGGCAGGCCACCGGCGGTGGTGGCGGACCCGGTGGGCAGTGGAGCGGCGAGTGGCTGCGCGGCCGACGGGAACAGCGGGGTCGGAGACGGCGCGGGCGCCTGACGCCGGGGGAGCGACGCGATTTCCGCGTCGTAGCGCTCGGCGACCGGGGGCGGCGGCGCGGGCACATCGCCGGTCAGCAACTCGTCGGGCAGGAGAACCACGGCGCGTACGCCTCCATAGGGGGACACGGAATCCACCGAGACCTTGAACCCGTAGCGGGCGGCCAGCACCCCGGAGACGGCGAACCCGAACTGCGGGGGAATGCCCAGACTGGAAACGCTGATCGAGGCCTGCGGCGCGAGGAGGGCCGCCGCGCGGTCCTTCTCCTCCTGGCCCATGCCGAGACCGGCGTCGTCGATGATGAGGCAGACGCCCGTCGGGACGGCCTGGATGTTGATCTCCACCGGGGCGCCGGGCGCGGAGTAGTTGGTGGCGTTGGCCAGCAGCTCGGCGAGGACGACCGCCACGGGCTCCACGGCCTTGCTGACGACCGAGAAGTTCACCTGTCCGTTGATCCGCACCCGGTCGAACTGCCGGATACGGCCCTGGGCGCTGCGCGCCACGTCGAAGACGGAGGCGACGGTCTCCCGGCGCCCGAGCCAGCCGCCGCACAGTACCGCGATGCCCTGGGCCCGGCGTCCGAACTGGCTGTTGGCGTGGTCGATGGCCATCAGGTCGGCGAGGATGCCGGGGTCGTCGCCGTACTTCTGCTGGGCGTTCTCGATGACCACCTGCTGCTCGTCCGCGAGCCCCTGGAGGGTGCGCACGGCGGCCTTGAGGACCGCCTTGGTCTCCTCCTCGGCGTCCCTGCGGACCTCGGCCAGCTCGGCGGAGTGCTGATGCGTCACGCCGGTGTACGCGACGTGGAGTTCGTCACGCTGGCGCTGCAACGTGTCTCGTTGCTGGTGGAGTTCCGAGTTCTGTCTGCGTAGTCCGATGTTGGTTCTGCGAGCCCGCAGAACGGCTCCCACGGCGACCAGCGCGACGACAACCAGTGCCCACAGGAGAGGGCCCTGTGCAAATGTCATGAGACTCACTTCAAGTGCCATGGCTATGGATACGGCTTGACGCTCCCTCACGTACCACAGTCCCGGGCTGGTCGAGCCGCGGTGTGCGCCACTCAGGGAGGGCCCCTCCGGGTGTGGGGCCGAGGAACTCATCCCTCCCGGAATGCCCCCATTTGCCATCAGCCCACTGGAAGTAAGATGATCTTAACATCGGCCAGGCGGGCAATTGTCAAGACCGACACGCCAGTTGCACTCCCGACGCGGAATGTTCACAAATGAGCCGGTGGAGCGGCGGTCCACGACAGAGCGTTACGGATCCGGCGCACCGTCCTCGCGCTCCGTGACGGGGCATTACGGCACAGGTTCGCCGCCTTCGCGCTCCATGGCAGAGCATTACGGGGCCGAGGCATCGCCCTCGCGCTCCGTGACCGCCCCGGCGTACCGGCGCAGGTCCGCAGGCAGCAGATCCACGATACGGGCCCGCTCCTCCGCGTCCGGCTCCGGCCCCGCGGCCAGCCGCAACAGCCCCAGGTGGGCCTCGGCCACCTCCGATACGGCGATCAGCTGCCGCCCCGCATCGACACGTACGGCGACGGGCGCCGCGCCGTCCCCCAGCAATCCCTTCAGCGCCCGCACGGCCCGCCCGCGCGACGACCGCCACCGGGTGAGCTTCGTGGCAGCGGCGAGGCGGTGGCGGGCGGCGCACTCTCCGTCGTCCAGCACCCGGAGACAGGCCGCCACCGCCTCCCGCCCGACGTCCAGTTCCTCCCAGGCCGCCGCCGCGGCGAGGTGCGCCTCGGGATCGGTGGTGTGTGCCCCGGACAGCTCCCACAGGGCGCGCCGGCCCTCCTCGCCGAGATCATCGGCGAGGAGAGCGGCAGCCTGCGCCCGCGCGGTCACGGGGGTGGCGGGGTCCGCGACGAGGGCGCGGGCGATGGGGATGCGGTTGTGCGCGCCGCTCGTGGGGAGCCACTGGCAGACGGCGACACGGAGCTCGGGCGGCGTTTCCGGAGTGCGGGCGAGGGCGTGCCAGGGGGCGATGACCGGCCAGAAGCCGCTCTCGGTCGCTGAGATCCGCTCCGCCAGCGAGGCTTCGGGGTCTGCGGCCCAGGCGTGGAGCAGTTTGTTCGCCCGTTCCGCGTCGCGGTCCTCCGAGGAGAATCCGCGAAGATGGCGCATGCTGGTGATCGCCTCCGGCCGGCGCTGTTCCAGAAGGCGGAACCAGTGCGCGAGGGCCGCATGGGGATCCAGTCCGTGGAAGGCCCCCGCCGGGGCCGACGCGACTTCGGTGTCCCGGTAGAGGCGCTGGTACCCCTCGACCCCGCTGTCGATTCCGTGTGGGTGGGGGATCGCGTGGGCGGTGTACAGGCTGAGGCCGGCCATCGGGTCCGGGCCGAGCCCGGCAACGAGAGCCTTCCACCTCGGGTAGGGGATCCATCCGAAGGAACGGGCCACGGCGTGGGCCCTGGTCTGCGGATCGACAAAGGGGTTTTCCGCTGTCCTGCAGATGCCCTTCCTGAGCAGGGGAACGATGTCCGCCCTGTACTGCTCGCATGCTCTCTCGATCGCCAGCAGGGATTCCGGGGGAACGGCCGGGTCCTCCAGCAGAAGCTGCAGACGCTCCCGGAGCGTTGTGTCAGGGCTGAAGGCATCGGCGAGGTCGAGGAGCTGCCACAGACGCTCGTCCAGCAGGCCGGATTCGTCGAGCATCCGGTGCAACGCGTCCGAAGCCGCGCGGAGGTCGATCTTGGCCAGCGTGGTGAGCGCGGCGATGCGGTCGCCCGTCCCGACAAGCCGGTCCTCCGCCGTGCGGCGCAGCAGTTCCGATGCGCTGTCCCGTTCCCCGTTGCTCAGCAGCTCTGTTGCCGCGCTGTGGCGGACACCGCCGGGGAGCGTGGCATCGGCCGCGACTGCGGCGAGCGAGGCGTTCGTGGCGGCCGGATCCATGAAGTCGAGCCGGCTGATCGCCTGCAGCCGGTCCCAGGCCGCCGTGCCGGGGTCTGCGGCCAGACGAGTCAGAACATCCGCGACTTCTTCCTGCGCGCCCATGCTGAGCAGCTCCGCAACGCAGCGGGCGCGGTCGTCGGTGGGCAGCTCGCCATTGTTCAGGATGCCGGAGAGGACCTGTCTGCTCCGGTCCTGCTGTCCGGCTTTGCGCAGAGCCTGGGTCACGAAGGGGACGAGCCACAATTCCGCGTAGTCGGACAGGAGCTCTTCCGCGCACTGCACCGCGACGGTGTGTCTGCCGAGCTCGATGAGTCTCAGTGCCGCACGGAGGCGGGTGTACCGGTCCAGCCGCGGGTCCTGTGCGACACGCTCGACCAGTTCCTCCTCGAAGGAGCCGAGAACGGCCGAACGGACGGCTGAGCTGGAGGACTCCGGGTCACGGAGGATGCCGGAGAAGAAGACATCTTCCTCGGACCCGGCGGGGTGCGACTCGTCTCCCGCCTGGTCCAGTGTGGCCATGTGCCTCAGGCGCACGGGGACCGCGGGGTCCCTGCGCAGGTCCGTCGTGAGCTCCGGCCGGTCGGGGAGGAGCAGGCGACACGTGAGATAGCGCAGGAGGTGCGGGTCGTCCTTGACCAGCCCGGGATTGGTGGCCAGCGCCTCGGCCAGCGCGGCACGCGCGGCGGGGTCCGTCACGGCGTGAATCCTCGACAGGTGCGTCTCGACGTGCTGCCTGGGGAATTCGGCGGTCGCGAGGAGTTCGCCGAGCACGGGTATGCCGGCCGCGCGGTCCATGGACAGAAGCGCGACCGCCGCCTCGAACCGGGCTTCGGGCAGATGGCCGGGATTCCGCGCCAGCTCGGTGAGGCGCAGCCGGGCCCCCACGGGCTCACCCGCTTCGGCGAGCAGCCCGGCCGCCGATACGCGCAGGCCGACGGGGAGGTCCGGCTCGTCGGCCAGCTCGGCAGCGAGGGCCGCCGCCAGTTCGCTGCCGCGCCGCACGCAGTGCTCCAGCGCGTCGACTCGTGCCAGGTGGGGGGCGGCCGGGTTACGGACGACGGCTGCCACACCCGTCGGGTCGAGCACCGTGTACAGCCGGGCCAGCACCTCAGGCGCTTCGAGGTCGCCGACGGAGACGGAGCGGCCGTGCAATTTGAGTACCGCTCGGGTGAACTGCCGCGCCATGTCCTCGTTGATCACCAGCCCGTCGCTGAGGACGGTGGCGCACAGGAGCAGGTCCCGCCAGCCGCCCCCGTCCACGACCGTGCGCAGGAACTCTTCGAGGGGCATGCCCCGTTCGTGCCAGCGCGCGGAGATGAACAGCACGATGTTGGGCTGCTCGGCGGCGATCGCCTGACGTACGGTCCTGAGCGCTTCCGGGTCCTTCGGGGTCAGCCGGTCGGCGATCGCGCATCCGGCGAGGTACTCCTGGATGGTCTGGTGCGGGAACCTGAGGTCACCGCCGATCTGCGTGACCAGGCCGGTGAACAGGAGCGCACGCGAGACCAGTGCCTTCGGGGGAGCGGCATCGGGTGCGTGCCCGCCGAGCAGCTCGACGGCCAGGTCGAGCAGCGGGCGCGTGTCCCCGCCCTGCCGCTGTTCGGCCACCGGGCGCAGCACGTCGTGCACGCTGTTCAGCAGGTCTTCGGTGATGCCGTGGGCACCGGCCTCGGTTCGGGCGAGCCGTTGCGAACCCTTCTCGCGCAGAATCCGGACGAACCGTGCGTACAGTTCGGCCGGGTTGCGGGGCAGCTCGGTGAGAGCGGCGACCACACAGATCATGGTGATGTAGAGCGGGATGCGGGCCACCTCGCCGAGCCGCCCGTGCCGGAGCCCGGACGTCAGCTCCTGGGCCTGCCGTTCGGGCTCCGGGACCTTCAGCGCCTCGAACCAGGCCTGCGCCACCTCCGCGATCTGACGGTCGGCGAGGCTGAGGAGGGTGTACCGCTTCAGCCCCCGCAGCCGGTCCATGTCCGAGGTGATCAGCGACCGGGTGGCCACCGCGAACCGCAGATGGGGCTCCTGGGACCAGCGCTGGATCATCCGGATCACCTTGGCGCGGCCGTCCGGATCGAGCACCTCGTCGAGGCCGTCCACGCAGACCAGCCAGTCCACGGCCGGCATCGGTGCCGTTTCGAAGAACTCGGGCAGCGGCGAACGCCGCAGACCGGGCAGGTCCCGGCCGACCGCGTGCGCCAGAGCCTCCGGGAAGGGATGGTTCAGCAGCTGTTCGGCGGTGATCCGCACCGGTATGTAACGAGGCGCCTGCTTCGGGTCCGTGAGCCAGTCGTCGGCGGCGGTGAACGTCAGACGGCGCAGCAGGCTCGACTTCCCCGACCCCGCGCCGCCGGTGAACAGCACATGGCGGTCGGAGTCGAGCACGGTCTCGGCCTTCGGGCGCTTCGCGTCCGGCTGCCGGTCCCGGTCCTCGTCGGCGTCGCCGGTGGTGTACGAGGCGTCCTGCCGTACGTACACCGAGGAGAGCGGGATCTCCCGCACATCGGTGAGCAGTGCCGCGTAGGGGTGTTCGTCGGCGGCGTCCCGCGCCGCTGCCAGGTAGTCGCGCAGCTGCGGGCCGGGATGGCGGAACTCCCCGGCCCGCAACTGCTCGTCGGTGAGCGTGTCCAGCCAGGCCGCTGGCGCTTCGGGGAGCGGATGGCGGGCCAGGATCTCGGAGAGCGGGATCATGTGGGTGCTGCCGGCCTTGTTGGACCGTACGAGCATTCCGCACACCGCGCCCGTACGCCGATTGACCACCGGGCTGCCGCTGAAGCCCTCGCCCACCGGTGTCCCGTAACCGCGGGGCATCGCCATGGGGTCGTCGAAGGAGAGCCGCGAATCGCCCAGGTATTCCAGGGCGGCCCACTGCCCGGCCCGGAAGTCCCCGCGCGGATGCCCGTAGACCGACATGCGGTCGCCGAACGCGGTGTGGGGCGAGGTCAGTACGGGGCCGGGGGCGGGAAGCTCATCCAACTCGTAGTGGAGGAAGGCGAGATCGAGACCGTTCGGCGCGCGGTAGCAGTCGTCGGCGGAGACGGTCAGGGCCAGATCGTGCCCCGTGGCGACGATCCGTCCCCGCACCCGAGTCGCCTCCGACACGACGTGGGCGCAGGTGACGACCGTGCCCGGAGCGAGCACGAACCCGGTCCCGCAACCGCGGTCGTCCGGGAGATCGAGGGCGACGGTGGCCGACTCCAGCAGCCTCTTCCAGCCGTCCATGCCTACGCTCCGGGAGTCTCCGGAGCGGGCGGCGTCCCCGGAGCGGGGGCGCCGGTGCCGGGGGCGCCCGGCGGTGTCTCGGGCGCGGTCCATTCGAGCGTCACCTTCCACGCCGACTTGGACGTGGCCTTGCCGAAGACAGCGAGCAACTGACCGGTGTCGATGGAGACATCGCACCCGAACTCGACTGTCGCCCTTGATGCCCCGGTCTGCTGGAGACGCGTACCCATGGCCCTGGCCACGCTGGTGAGCCCGTCCAGTACCGGCGCGAGAGTCGGCCGGCGCCAGCTGATCTCCTGCTCCTCGCCGAGATCGGGCTGTGTCCGCCCTCCGCCGGGGGCGATCGAGAAATGCACGGTCCGGCCGTCCACATCGACCGGGACCGTGATGTCCCCCGACTCCTCAACACCCGTTTTGTCGTTCATCGTTCAGCCCTCTCCGCCTTGGATGAGGGTCAATCGTAGTGCCGGGGCGGAGGAGGCGGGGGGTGCGTCGCAACGCGGGCGGGCCACCCGCGATGCGACGCGGAAACCCGGCCGGACCTTGCCGCGTCGCGGATGCCACCGCCGCGCTCCTCGCCTTGTCCGTCACCGCCACCGTCGCCGGAGGCCCGCCGAAGTCCGACCGTCATGGCCCGTCGCATCCCCGCTCCTGCGGGGCTCCGGCGTTTGTCGCCGGTCCCCTGCGGATTTGTCTGCGATCGGTAACAGAGGGATCCCGTACGGGCGTTTGTATGTCTTCATGGGGGCAGGGCATCGGCGGACACAGCAAAGGGGCGGGCGGACATGGCGAAGCACAAGGGAAGGGGATGGCACAGCAAGCTTCTCGGGGCGGCGCTCGGGGTGACAGCGGTGGCCGCTGCCGCCTCGGTGTGGACCGCGCAGGCCGACACCGCCGGAGCGCGGCAGCCGCAAGCAAGTGTCTCGACGCCGGACGCCCGGCATCAGGACAAGAACGTGACCAAGGTGGCGGCGGACATCGCGCACGCCTCGGACCGCGGCGCCCGGGGCGTCAACATCACCATCGACGACGGACCGGACCCGGCCTGGACGCCGCAGGTGCTGCAACTGCTCAAGGACAACGGCGTGAAGGCCACGTTCTGCATGGTGGGCACGCAGGCCCAGGCATACCCGGACCTGGTCAAGCGGGTCGTGGCGGACGGGCACCGGCTGTGCAACCACACGGTCTCGCACGACACCACCATGGACAAGAAGTCCGAGGCGTACCAGTCCCAGCAGATCCTGGATGCCGAACGCATGATCACCAAGGCGTCCGGGGGCGTCCGGCCGCAGTACTACCGGGCCCCGGGCGGTGCCTTCACCCCGTACAGCAGGCAGCTCGCCGCGTCCCGGGGGATGCGACCGCTGGGCTGGAACGTCGACTCCAGGGACTTCGAGCGTCCCGGTGCGGACACCATGGTCGCCACCGTCAAGCGCGAGATCTCCAACGGTCCGACCGTCCTCTTCCACGACGCGGGAGGAGACCGCTCCCAGACCCTGGCCGCTCTGCGCGAGGTCCTGCCCTGGCTGAGGCAGCAGGGATACTCCTACGGCTTCCCCGTGCGGTGAGCGAGGCTTGCCCGCACCGGCATCAAGACCCGCCTCCCCGACACCGGCGGCTCCTTGTCACCCGGCCCGCCGACGTACAGGGTGGTCCGTCCGCCGACGCGTAGCGCCTTCGGGGAGGGCATGACGGGAGCCGAACTCGTTGTCCAGGCGCTGGAGTTGCGGCGCGCGCACTGCTGGAACGCGCACCCGGGAACCTCATGGGCCGAGCCGTACCCTGGCCGGCGCGCGGGGTGGGGTGCCCCTTCGGCACCCCACCCCCCCCATGCGTCAGGCGTGGGAGTCGGCCTTGCGACGGCGTACGAGGAACACCGCACCCCCGCCGATCGCCACGGCCGCGCCGCTCGCGAGCGCAAGCTGCGACATCGCGGAGGACGAGCCCGTGGCAGCGAGGCTGCCATTCGCCGGACGGTTCGACGCACCGCTCTGCGCCTTGACGTCCGAGGTGTTCGGCTTGGTCTTGCTGCGCTTGGCGTCGCCGACCTTGCCGGGCTTGCTGCCCGCGGCGGCGATCAGGAACTCGTAGCCTTCGAGGTCCGGGTTCCCGCCGCAGCTGCCGTCCTCGTTGAAGTAGTCACCGGCGACGAAGGTGACGCCGTTGCCCGCGGGGGCCGTGGCGTCGATCGTGAGGCGCATCTTGATGTCGGCATGGGCACCGGCCTTCAGCGGGCTGATGGCGTCCATGTAGTGCTTGTTGTCGACGGTCTTCCACTTCGAGGACGAGGCGGAGGACCACTGCAGGTGCACCAGGTCGTCGATGCTCTTGAGCCCGCTCCGGTCGGTCGCGTGGACGTAGGCGAACGGAAGCACTTCGTCCATCGTCTTGTCGGTGCCGTTGGTCACCCGGAGCTTGAAGTCGACCTTCGTGCCGGCGACGACGGTGGACGGCAGACCCGTGACGACCGTGGTGAGTTCGGCCTCGGGGACGCAGTCCTCACCGTCCTCGCCGTCCTCCTCCTTCGCCTTGGCCAGCGCCTCGTCGGCGGCGGTCTTCTCGGCGAGCGCCTCCTTGGTGGCCTTCTGCGCCTGGTTCAGCTTCCGGAGCGCGGCGACCCGTTCGTCGTCCCGCGCGTCCAGGGCTTTCACGACCTCGGCGTCGGCGGCGGCCTTGTCCTTGCCGGCGGTCTCGGCGTCGGCCTTCGCCTCGGTGAGCTTGGTCGTGGCGGCGGTCCTCTCCTCCTCGGTGGCCGTCTCCGGGAGGGCGTCGACCGCGGCCTGGGCGTCGAGGACCGCCTGGTCGGCGACCGTCTTCGCGGTGGCGGCCTCGGCGGCCACGGCCTTGGCGGCCTTGACGGCCAAGGCCAGAGGACTGGTGTCGGACATGGCTGCTTCCACAGCCGCCTTGGCGGCCTTCTCGGCCTCCACGGCGTCGTCGTACGCCGCCTTCGCGGCGGCAGCGGCCTTTTCCAGCTCCGCGATGGACGGCTTGCCCTGCGTTTTGTCCTGTGTCTGTGCTGTCGGCTTGTCGTCGGCGAACGCGGGGGTGACCGACAGCAGGAGGGCTGGCATGGTCACTGCGGCGGCAACAGCTGTGGCGAGAATCGGGCGAATCTTCACAAGAGCCCTTCGGTGTCCGAAAGAAGAGAAGACGGGGTCGCAGCGGAATGGGACACGCAGATGCGACTTGAGGTGATCGTATGGCCAGGGCAACGGCCGGCCATCACGATTTCTTCACCTGCTCCGGCCAATACCACAGCACCGCGACCGACAGAAAAGGCAAAAGGGTGCAGTTGTATTCACTGCTCGCACTTTCGCTGTGATCAATGCCACGGGGCCCTGGACGTGGTGTTCTGCGCGCCCCCGGCTGACGGACGCTTCGACCGGCCGCGAGGTTTCGACCTGGGCACGTACTGGGCTCCGACCGCGACGACTTCCGATCTCGCCGCCACCCGGCACAGCCGCCGTCCGCCTGTCTCCCCGGGGACGTCGGCGCCCCCACCCCTACCGGCATGCCGTGGCACGCAGCACATCGCCCGTGATACCGGTCGTGTTCACCAGCCATCACGGGCGCGGGTGCGGGGCAGGGAGAGACCCTCGTACGGTCCGCAATGCACCGGTGCCGGCGGTCCGCCGGCCGCTGCTCAAGAGACGCCAAGCCCCACGGCCGCTTGCGTCGAGAGACCGGTGTCCGCGTCCTCGACGAGTAACTCGCGGCTGCAGTCCCGCACAAGGTTGTGGAAGGAGAACCTGGTCGGTGTGTTCTGTCTGATGAGGTTGTTGTCGAGCAGCGCGTCGCAGCAGCGCTCCACGTCGTCGAGAGTCAGCCCGGTGATGGCGGCCGCGTGATCGATGTCGAAGGTGACCGACGGGTCCAGGCTGATGAGCCGGCTGAACCGCCGCTGGGACGGGCTGAGGCGCTCGTAGGACACGCTCAGCAGGGACATGAGGTCGCGGTCGGACGTCTGGAGGCACCGCACCCGTCGCGTGGGGCTCGCCAAACGGTCGACCAGGTCTGCGAACGCCCATGCGGGGCGATCCCGCATTCGGGCCGCCGCGATCCGAATCGCCAGGGGAAGGTGACCACACAACTCGACCGCCTTCGCGGCCTGAGTGGGTTCGTGGGCGGTGCGCTGTCTTCCGACGATCCGGCTGAACAACGCCATGGCGTCGTCATGCGGCATCACATCGAGCCACACCGGCAGCGCACCGTCCAGTGCCGAGAGCTTGCGGCGGCTGGTCACCAGAACCATCGCGCCTCCAGCGCCGGGGAGCAAGGGCTTGATCTGAGCGGTGTCCGCCGCATCGTCCAGAACCACCAGGCAGCGTCGGCCCGCCAGCCTCGACCGCCACAGAGCACCGCGCTCTTCCAGGCCGCTCGGGATCGCGTCCGGGCCGAGTCCGCTCGCCTGGAGGAGTGTGCCGAGAGCCTGCTCGGGAAGCACCGGCCCTCGCATCGGGCTGAAGCCGTGCAAGTCCACGAAGTACTGCCCATCCGGGTAGCTGGGCGTGACGTGGTGGGCGACATGCACCGCCAGAGTGGTCTTGCCCACGCCGCCCATGCCGTCGATCGAGACCACCAGGGGTGAACCACCCCCCTGCTCCTGCCCGGCGACGCCCAGCAAGGTGTCCACCTCGGTGGACCGGCCGGTGAAGTCCGTCAGGCCATGAGGCAGACAGTTGCGGTAGGTTCCGAGCGACGGCCCTCCGGACGAGGGCGAGGGGTGGTCGTCCGGCACCGATGAGGGCTGCGGCGCCGCGCGGATCACCGTGCTGTCGGTACCTGCGTATCCGTGGACGGTGGGGGAGTTGGCGAGGACCTCCGCGTGCAGTGCCCGCAGGTGGGGGCTCGGTTCGAGGCCTAGCTCCTCCACCAGATACCGCCTGCCTTCGTTGTAGACCGCGAGTGCCTCGGCCTGGCGCCCGCTGCGGCACAGGGCGGTCATCAGACTGCCGCGCAGGGAGTCCCGCAGGGGATATTCGGCGATCAGCTCGTGCAGTTCCCCGACGAGTGAGTTGGATTCGCCGACTTTCAGTCTCAGAGCCATGAGGTCCTCGATCGCGGTCAGACGCTGCTCGTTCAGCTTCGCCGTGGCACCGATGACCGCCGGACACCCGATACCGGCGAAGGCGTCGCCGCGCCAGAGATCCACCGCCGACTGCAACAACCGGATGGCCTCCGCGAACCGGCCGTCCCGCTCCGCCGCCTTGGCGGCGCGGGCCCGGTCGATGAAGCGGTTCGCATCGACGGAGTCATGAGACACGGCGAGACGGTACCCGGCGTCCTCCGTGACGAGACTGCTGTCGCCGCCGGTGGGCAGCACGCGCCGCAAGTCGCGTATCGCGTTGTGGACTTGGGGGCGTGCCGACGGCGGGGGAGCCTCCCACAGTTCATCCGCGAGGAAGTCGACCGGGGTGATCCGGTTGGCGTTGAGGAGCAGCAACGCCAGCAGCCTCCGCTGCCGCATGCCCCGTACGTGGACCGGCTCGCCTGACTGACGCATCTCCAAAGAGCCCAGAACCAAGAATTCCGTCATGTGCGTCACCACTGTCAAGACCGACCGGCAAATGAGGGGTGGGGAGAAGAAGCCCCGAGCCGCCGCCTCCCCTGTGCCGGTCGGTCCAAGTCGACTCGGTCGGTGCCCTGTTCCTGGAGGCGCTTGTCCCCGTGAAATAGGGACGGAGGACGGCCGGAGGTCCGAGCGCGCTGCCCGGACCACTGTGTGCGACACCACGATCCGCCGCGAGAGGTCAGTCCCAGCCGGTGGTGTCCGTGTTCAGCGCGCCGAGGGGCAGTTCACCGCCCGGCTTGATCTCCGTCGCGGTGGACGTGACAACACCTGCGGGTGACGAGACGGCAAGGCAGAAGGCCGACAGCGCTGTCGGCGAAGCGAGCCCGGGTCTGTGGACGTCACGGAGGGTCGACTGAAGCATCATGAAGCTCTCCTACAGGAAGCAGCGAGTGGGGTCAGCTGCACCCGGTGCCGGGGTCCGCTCGCTGACGTCCCCGAGTCTTACCGTTGCAAGGGCCATCGACTAGTTCTCCGGGGCTTCCGCATTCGTCCATAGCATATTCCGTCCAGGTTCCTGCGGCTCTCGGAGCATCTGGTTGAACACCGCGGGTACGAGGGTGCTCGAGTAGCTGGTGACGCGGGCCTGACTGAGCGCCGTTTCCGCATGCAATGTCCGTTGTGTGACGGCATAGGCCACTTGCTCGGAGGCGAGGGCCGATGGGGCGCTGATCCAGAAGCCCACGGTGAGCGCCCCACCGTCGCCCGGGTGGATGCTGATGTGCTGGACCGCCTCTTCGGGCGCGGCATGGGAACGGAATGTCCGCTTCAGCCAGTCGTACTGGTCTAAGAGGCCGGCAAGTTGGATCCGTACGTGCACCAGGTTCATGGTTCCCACCCTCACGCGGCAGGAGAACGGGCAACAGCGCATCGCCGATCCTGTTTATGCCGCGGCCTGAAGAGGCCAGGTCGGAGACTTTGGTGTGCGGCCCCGGGACGGCGATCGCACCAGCGAGGTCTCGGAGCTGTTCCAGGCCATGCTTAGATTGGCCTGATTGTCTTTGTGTGAGGGGAGAAGCTCCTTGCTGGAGATACTGGGGCTGGACGAGATCAGCGAGACCGTCTATCGAACAGTCCTGGAATACCCGCGGGTTGAGCTGGCAGAGCTGGGTAGAAGGCTCCGGCTGCCTTGCGTGCGGTTGCGTCAGGCATTGGACCAGCTCAGCGAGCTGGCGCTGATACGGCCAGTCGTCGATCAACCCTCGCGCTTCCGCGCCGTGGACCCGGAAGTCGGTATCCAGGCAGTGATCGCGCGTCAGCAGGAGCGTCTGGCGGCCGAGCAGCAGCGCATCGAGCAGATCCGAGTCGCAGCCGCTCAGTTGTCGGTCGACTTCAGTGCTGCTCGGATCAATCGGCAGATCGAGGGGATAGAGCGCCTCGATGGCATCGAGGAGATCAGGGACCGCATCGCTCTGCTGGTACGTGCTGTCTCGACCGAAGTCATGACGTTCGCGGCGGGCGGCGCCCAGAGCGAAGCATGCATGGAGGCAGCCAGGCCGCAGGACCAGCGGCTGCTGGAACGCGGTATCCGCATGAGAACGCTGTATCTGGACAGCGTCCGGCACCACCCTGAGACGATGGCGTACGCAAAGTGGCTGACGGGCCTCAAGGGGGAGGTGCGGACGACTCCGTCGCTGCCCATCAGGCTGATGATCATGGACCACCGGGTGGCGATCGTTCCCGCGGACGACGGCGACAGCGCGGCCGGCGCCCTGGTTCTCAGCGGAAACGGAACCGTCACCGCGCTGTGCGCCCTCTTCGAGACCATCTGGGAGAAATCGGTTCCTCTGGGGGATCCCACCAGCCGTGAGCGTGACGAACGCGGCCTGACACCGCAGGAGTCCGTGGTGCTGCGCCTGCTGGGCCAGGGCCTCACCGATGAGGCCGTCGAGGCCGAGCCGTCGGCCACGACCGTGCCGCGGTCGATCATCACCACGCGGTCGGCGAACTGGTCGGCCTCTTCCATGTAATGCGTGGCGAACATGACCGTCATGCCGCGCTCGGCGTCCTCACGGACGGCGGCCCAGAACTCCCGGCGGGCCGCCACGTCCATGCCGGCGGTGGGCTCGTCCAGCACCAGGAATTCGGGCTTCGACAGGAGCGCGAGAGCGAACCGCAGCCGCTGCTGCTCGCCGCCCGAGCACTCGGAGACCTTCCGGTGCCGCAACTCACTGACTCCGGCCCGGCGCATGCACTGTTCGGGGTCGGCGCCGGGGTGGAGCGAAGCCAGCATGTGAACCGTGGTTTCGACGGTCACGTCGGGAAGCAGCCCTCCCGTCTGCAGAACCGCGGCGACCAGGCCGGCGCGCACCGCTTGCCGGGGCGGCTGCCCGAACAGCTTCACCTCTCCCGAGTCCGGTCGGGTCAGTCCCAGGAGCATGTCGATGGTCGTCGACTTGCCCGCTCCGTTGGGGCCGAGGAACGCCGCTACCTCACCGCGCCGGATCCGCAGGTCCAGCCCGTTCACTGCGGTGAACTTCTCGCCCTTGGCATTGGTGAAGCGCTTGACGACTGTGCTCAGCACAGCGGCATCCGGCGAGATCCCTCCCCTCGGTGCCGGGCGGACCTGGGTTCTGGTCATTCTTCGAAGTCCTCACGATTCAGCGGGCGTTGGCGTGGGAACGACTTTCCCACGCGCCACTATCCGCTCGAACCGGAGGCGCTATTCCCGCCCTATCCGCGCCCTATCCGGGCGTGCGAGCTGTCCTCCCGTGTCTCAGCGTGCCCATGAAACAGAGATGGCGCCGTTCTGATCCACGCGGCATTCCAGGGGACGGACGGATCGTCAGTAACGGTGCGTGTACGGCCACTTACGGGACTGCGCGTACGGTTACGGCCAACCGTCAGTGACCGCTGTTTGCCACGCTGAAGGGCACGGGCGGGGGCCCGACGACCGTGGATCGCACTGCCCGCCGTACTCCGTGGGGGCGCCTCACCGTTCCCGTTCCACCAACTCCTTGAAGTGCTCGAGATCGTCCCGTACGAGCCGTTCGATCGCGGTCGCCTGGGCGAATCCCTTCGGCCCGCCGAACGCCTCCTTGACGGTGGCCGGGTCGTACTCGATCCGGGCCTGGACCCGGGTGTGCTCCTGGTCGATGGGCAGCAGTGAGAAGGCTCCCGCCAGGTCGGGACCGCTCGTGGTGTGCCACTCCATCCTGTTTTCCTTGCCACGGTCGGTGATCTCGGCCTCGAACTCCTGAACCCGGCCGCCGACATCGACGTCCAGGTGCGTCCGGTGCCCGTCCTCCGAACGGGCCTCACGCACTCCTTCGACGAACCGTGGATAGGTCTCCGCACGGTGGAGGCGTTCCCACGCCGCAGCGATCGGAATATCGACATCGATCTGTTCTTCGAGAGTGCTCATCGGCCACCTCGCAACTTGGTTCACGTTTCACTCACGCTTCACGCTTCACGCTTCACGGGGCCCTCTCTCCATTGTCACCTCCAGACGGGCGACGGAGGTCGGAGTCCGTTCGGAGTCCGTGGGCCGGCGGGCCGGTGCCGGCCGTCCTCGGCGTTCCGCGGCACGGGCGCAAGGCCCGCGGGGCTTCAGGCGTGCCCGACCCCGAGTTCACGGCCGCGGTAGAAGCCTTCCTGCTCCTCGACGACGTAAGGGGCCATGGCCGCACGCCGCTGCGTCTCCGCTGCGGAGGCCCGCCAGGAGTCGCACGCTTCCTGGGTATCCCAGAAGGACACCCCGGTGATCTCCTGCCCGTCCTCGGACCAGTACGCGTAGGCGCGGCGCAGTTCCCGCGGGTACGGGGCGGGGCGCCAGGCCCTCTCGAACTCCTCCAACGCGCCTGGCTTGATCCGGCGTGTTGTCACCCAGACAAAGTGCTCCACCATGGCGGCCTCCTCTGGAACGCCGGTTCGACGTGATGGCGCCTTCTCAAGCCATCGTAGATTTGTGGCACCGCTTCCGCCCCTGCTGGGGCCTGTCCGGCGGATCATGGCCGGGGTCGCGGCGTCCGGCACGGCACCTCGCGGCGTTGCCGAAACGTCCGAACAGCTCCGCTATCAAGACGCTCCGGCGCCTTGCGATGCACCGCACCGGACGCCGCGCCCTGTCCGACC